>NZ_JBALOX010000001.1:0-1788 GCF_036965165.1 Bacillus sp. JJ1521
AGGAGCCATGACTGCACTGCCGACAATTGAGCAGGTTCGTGATTTTTCAAGTGAAAAATAAGGTGGAATCATATTTGATCAACCGATTGCGTTTTATTTTTCGGAATTGCGCTTTATTCCGTCGAATTGCATTTTAATCCCAAGATATGCGCGTTAATTTTGATAATTGCGTTTTAGCCATGCTCCAACCAAAATAAGGTGGATCCCAACACGGGAATCCACCTTTCCTTTTATAACGACTTCTCCAATTCAAACCAATACGTGCATAGAGTTTCCAAGCCTTTGTCGAAATTCTCAAGGTGGAAGTGCTCGTTAGGAGCATGGAAGTTCTCGGTTGGTAGTCCGAAGCCCATTAACACTATTGGGGCATGAAGAACCTCATCAAGGGTCGCAATAATTGGCAATGAGCCGCCACCCCGCGTAAATGAAGTTGGTACCTGGTAAACCGATTCATACGCACGAGCAGCTGCTTGAATTGCTGGATGGTCAAACGGTGTCACATATGGCGCACCTTTGTCAAAAAGCTGAAGGCTAACTTCAACACCTGCGGGTTTGTTTTTTTCAATATGCTGTTTCAGTTGTTCGACGATTACCTCAGGATCCTGGTTTGGAACGAGACGACATGTGATTTTTGCATGAGCCTCGGACGGGATAACTGTTTTGATACCATCGCCTTGGAATCCACCATAGATTCCGTTAACATCAAGGGTTGGACGGACCCATGTTCGTTCAAGATAGCTGTAGCCTTTTTCCCCATAAAGGGCAGGGACACCAAGCTCTTGACGTTGTTTTTCCTCATCAAAGTTTAAAGCCTCATATGCCTGTTTCTCTTCATCGGTCAATGGAAGTACATCTTCATAGAATCCTTCAACGGTTACTTTTCCGTCTTCATTATGGAAGGAGTCCAATAATTGAACAAGTGCATTGATTGGATTATGTACGCCACCACCGTAGAGCCCAGAGTGTAGGTCGCTATTGGATCCTTTTACATCGATTTGAAGACCTGCAAGGCCCCTTACACCATAGCAAATCGTTGGTTTTCCACGTTCGTTCATGCTTGTGTCAGAGATAACAATAACATCAGCAGCAAGCAATTCTTGATTTGTCTCAACAAAAGCTGGGAGGTTCGGGCTTCCGACTTCTTCTTCGCCTTCAATACAGAACTTGAAATTAAGCGGCAATGTCCCTTCTGTTTTTAAAATGGTTTCCAATGCCTTTATATGCATGAAGGTTTGACCTTTGTCATCACTTGCTCCACGTGCGAAAATTTTATCATCCCGAATCTCCGGCTCAAACGGTGGGCTATCCCATAAATGAAGCGGGTCAACGGGCTGAACATCATAATGCCCATAAATTAATACAGTAGGTTTTCCTTCCGCATGAAGCCAATCCCCATACACAACTGGATGTCCCTTAGTAGGGTGAACGCTCACATTTTCCATGCCAATTTTTCGCAAGGCGTCTGCAATCCATTCTGCAGTCCGCCAAACATCTTCTTTGTGGTCTGGTAAGGCACTAATGCTTGGGATTTTGAGTAAATCAAAGAGTTCTTGTAGATGAGATTCTTTGTTTTCAGTTAAGTAGTTTTGGATATTTTGATTCAAAGTACGTTCCTCCTTATGTTGGATACAATATTTATTTCTATATTAATCGAAAAAATCCTTTTATAAAACAATGATGTCTGTCCGCTTGGATAAGAGAATTTGTGATGTATTTCACAAAACGTTTGTAGTTTTTTGTCGAAATATGTTATAGTCTACTTGTAAGTCATTCCCCACTTTAACCATA
>NZ_JBALOX010000001.1:1879-48989 GCF_036965165.1 Bacillus sp. JJ1521
TCATATCGTTAAAGAAAATTCAAATCAATATGGTTTGTTTTTTTTATTACATTAAAAGGAGGTGAATTATTTTTAACGTACCAAAACCCATTACTGCACTAAAGAGAATTAAAATGCTCTTCCGGAGTTTAAACTCCATTGCAATGGGAAAAATGAGAGAGGAAGTTTCTAAGATTTTAAATTAGCTCTTTTCTTGTATTCTCAAATTGGGATTTTTTATGTTCAAAAATTAAATAGGGAGGTTTAAGGTATGCATTTGTTACCTCGAGAAATCGACAAACTTATGATTGTTGTAGCAGCGGACCTTGCGAAGCGTCGGAAGGAGAGAGGCTTAAAATTAAATTATCCGGAAGCTGTCGCATTGATTACATATGAAGTAATTGAGGGGGCAAGAGACGGAAAAACTGTAGCCGAACTGATGGAGTACGGTACCACGATCTTGTCGCGCGAAGATGTTATGGAGGGAATACCCGAAATGATTGATGACATTCAGGTTGAAGTGACTTTTCCAGATGGAACGAAATTAGTCACAGTCCATAGCCCGATACGCTAAACCATACAAGGAGGGAACCCAATAATGATACCAGGTCAATACATTTTAAAAGAAGAAGAGATTATTTGTAATGAAGGAAGAGAGATCGATACTATTTCTGTTACGAATACAGGCGACCGTCCGATTCAAGTAGGATCCCATTTTCATTTTTTTGAAGTGAATGAAGCTCTTCAATTTAAAAGAGATGAGGCATATGGAAAACGATTAAACATCCCTGCTGGTGCAGCTGTTCGATTTGAGCCAGGTGATGAGAAAGAGATTCAACTCATTTGTTTAGCTGGAGAACGCAGGGTATATGGTTTCAATAATAAGGTAGATGGACCTCTAGAAGGCGGGTGTAAATAATGAGTTTCAAAATGTCTAGAAAACAATACGCAGAAATGTTCGGACCAACAACAGGAGACTCCATTCGTCTAGCAGACACGGATCTATTTATTCAAATTGAAAAGGATCACACGACGTATGGAGAAGAGGTTGTATTCGGCGGGGGCAAGGTAATCCGGGATGGAATGGGTCAGCATCCACTTGCAACACGAGGCGAAGGTGTTGCTGATACTGTTATAACAAACGTCGTCATTCTTGATTACACAGGAATTGTAAAAGCAGACCTTGCCCTTCGAGATGGAAAGATTTATAAGATTGGGAAGAGTGGCAATCCATTAGTAATGGATAACGTGGATATTATTATTGGTGCATCGACAGAAATAATTGCGGGTGAAGGCTTAATCGTAACAGCTGGTGCAATTGATACCCATGTCCATTTCATTAACCCAGAGCAGGTCCATGTGGCACTAACAGCTGGTACAACGACATTAATAGGTGGTGGAACTGGTCCTGTTGCAGGATCAAAGGCTACTACTGTGACACCAGGTGAATGGAATATTCATCGCATGCTTCAAGCGGCAGAAGGTCTTCCGATTAATATCGGATTTACAGGCAAAGGACATGCGGCTACTTCGGCTCCATTAGTGGAGCAAGTAAAAGCTGGGGTTATCGGCTTAAAGGTTCATGAGGATTGGGGGGCGACGGGTTCATCTCTCGACCATGCCCTAAGGGTTGCAGAAGAATATGATATCCAAGTGGCGCTTCACGCTGATACATTAAATGAAAGTGGATTCATGGAAAATACGATGGCGGCGGTAAAAGATCGGGTTCTTCACATGTACCATACTGAGGGGGCTGGTGGGGGACATGCGCCTGACTTGATAAAATCAGCAGGATACCCAAATATTTTACCCTCATCAACAAACCCGACACTCCCATACACAGTCAATACTGTTGATGAACACTTAGATATGGTCATGGTATGTCACCATTTAAACCCTTCTGTTCCTGAAGATATCGCTTTTGCGGATTCGAGAATCAGAAGGGAAACGATTGCAGCGGAGGACATTCTCCAAGACATGGGTGTCTTCAGTATGGTCAGTTCGGACTCCCAGGCCATGGGGCGTGTAGGTGAGGTCATCTTACGTACCTGGCAAGTCGCCGATAAAATGAAAAAACAAAGAGGGACGATGCAAGGTGATGCTAAGTTCGCTGACAATAACAGGGCAAAACGCTATATAGCTAAATATACGATTAACCCGGCTATTACACATGGTATTTCCAAACATGTCGGGTCGATTGAAGAGGGCAAGATGGCAGACCTTGTCCTTTGGTCACCGAAATTTTTCGGTGTAAAACCGGAAATGGTGATTAAGAATGGACTTGTTGTGACCGGTTTGATGGGGGATGCCAATGCGTCCATACCTACTCCACAGCCGTATATCTACCGTCCGATGTACGCGCAATATGGGAAAGCTTTGTCGAAAAGCTCAGCTACTTTTATTTCTCAGGCGGCTTTTGATGAAGGAGTCCATGAAAGACTTGGTCTTGAAAAAATCATCCTTCCAGTTGGCGGCATTCGCACACTTTCGAAGAAGGATATGAAATTGAATTCCGAAACACCGGAAATTACGGTTGATCCACAGACATATGAAGTAAGGGTAAACGGAGAACTGCTAACATGTGAACCGGTTGATGTGGTTCCAATGGGACAGCGATATTTTCTATTTTGAGGTGAATGTGGTTGATTATTGAAAAAATTATTACGAATCTAGACGAAATGGATCGCAGTGAAATTGAAAAGCGCCATATCGAAAAAGTGTATTTAGAGAGCTCACATTTGGTAAAAAGAATTCAGAGGGTCAAAACCGACCATGGTAAAGAAATTGGGATTCGATTGAAAGAAATCCGCGACCTAGAAGCGGGCGATGTATTATATATGGACGATAAAAATATGATTGTCATTGATGTACTATCAGATGATTTACTCGTTATTAGCCCTAGAGATATGAAAGAAATGGGAACGATTGCGCATCAGTTGGGTAACCGACATCTCCCAGCACAATTTGAAGAAGAGAATATGCTTGTTCAATATGATTATTTAATAGAAGAACTGTTGCAGCAGCTTGAAATACCGTATAAACGGGAAGACAGAAAGGTAAAACAAGCGTTCAGGCATATCGGTCATAGCCATGGATAAAAATATCCTCTCTTTATTTCAATTATGTGACTCTAATTTACCGACCGGGGCGTTCAGTCATTCCTTTGGTTTAGAGACTTACATACAAGAGAACTTTGTAACGGATCAGAAAACCTTTTACAAGTGGCTTCAAGTGTATGTTCATGAGCAGCTCATCTATACAGATGGGCTTTCATGTCGTTTCGTTTATGAAGCATTACAAAATGAGGATATTCAAAAAATCTGGGAGCTTGATCGCAAAATAACCGTCCAAAATTTGCCTCGGGAAACGAGGGAAGGAACACAAATGATTGGCGATCGCATGCTTAAGCTGGCTACAACTTTATATGACATGCCATCCCTCTCACTGTACAGGGAACAGATTAGGCAAAAGCAGGCTTATGCCCACCCATCTATTGTCTTTACAATGGTGGCTTTCGGACTTGAAATATCGAAGTCCAATGCCATCCTATATTATTTATATTCCACAGTTTCGAGTCTTGTTCAAAATGCAGTGCGTGCAATTCCTATTGGTCAAACTGCAGGGCAGCAAATTATTCATGATGTTCAATCTGAATTAACCACGGCGGTTGAAAAGGTTCTGGAATTACCGGAAGAGGATTTTGGAGTTGTATCTCCAGGTCTTGAGTTATCGCAAATGAAGCATGAACGAGTTAATGTCCGTATCTTTATGTCGTAATTAATTTTTATAAAGGAGAGTTATGTGATGGAACCAGTTAAAATTGGAGTTGGAGGACCTGTTGGGGCAGGTAAAACAATGCTAGTAGAAAAATTAACCCGTCGTCTTGAAGGGGAAATAAAAATGGCAGTTGTCACTAATGACATTTATACGAAGGAAGATGCTAAGTTTCTTATGGAAAATGGTGTGCTTCCTGAAGATAGAATCATAGGTGTGGAAACTGGAGGGTGTCCGCATACAGCTATTCGCGAGGACGCGTCTATGAATTTTGCTGCGATTGATGAATTAATAAGTCGTCATCCTGATGTCGAGCTTATTTTTGTGGAGAGCGGCGGAGACAATCTTGCAGCTACTTTTAGTCCGGAATTAGTTGATTTCTCTATTTACATCATTGATGTGGCTCAAGGAGAGAAGATACCTCGAAAAGGTGGACAAGGTATGATTAAATCCGATTTGTTTATTATTAACAAGACTGATCTTGCGCCTCATGTCGGTGCTAGCTTGGAAGTAATGGCAAGTGATACAAGGGTATTTCGAGGGGATCGACCATTTGTCTTTACAAATTTAAAAAGTGAAGAAGGACTCGATGAAGTTATTGACTGGATTAAGCAACATGTATTATTAAAAGGATTAGAGTAAGATGACAGCTTGGACAGGTGAATTATCTTTGAATCTGGAAGAGAGAAACGGGAAGACTGTTGCGAAAAGGGTTTATTTTCAGGGTGCCTTCAAAGTAATGAGACCTGTGTATCATGATGATTCAGGGAAGGTCTGCTACTACCTCTTAAATCCGGGCGGCGGGTATTTAGATGGTGACCGCTATCGGATGGAGATTGAAGTAGAAGAAGGGGCTAAAGTAACCTTAACGACTCAAGGAGCAACGAAAGTATATAAAACACCAACTGACCACGTCTATCAGGAAACAGAGATTTCACTTAAGAAAGGGAGTTATTTGGAATATCTCCCTGATCCATTAATCGCTTATGAAAATGCCCATTATAAGCAAAAAAATGTGATTCATATTGAATCAGGTGCTACCTTTCTTTATACAGACATCATAACCCCGGGCTGGTCTCCGAGCGGGGATAAATTCAGTTATACTACCATTCAATTAGTGAATGAGATCTATATAGATGGTACACTCTGTGTATTTGATCATATTAAACTAACCCCCTCACAGCAATCCTTAACGGATATAGGATTTATGGAAGGTTATACCCATCTAGGATCAATGATCGTGATTGGCAATCAAACTAGTAACCATCTACTTGACGAGTTGTATGAAATGATTAAAGGAAATGAATCTGACTTTACTTTCGGTTTATCAAGGCTAGCGGTGCCAGGATTTAGTATTCGGGTACTCGCTAACTCGACACAGCTTATTGAACGTATCTTCGCAAACTGCCATAGTAAAATAACACAAAAATGGTTTGGGACTGTTCCGAGTTCATTACGGAAATATTAAATTTAAATAACATAAGTCCCCTCTCTTTGAAAATGAAGAATAATTATCCTATACTTAGGAAATTACTTTAGTAGTAAATACATGAGGGGGATTCTAATGCCTAAGGAAAACAATGAAGAAAAAACTGTAATCGAAAATTTTGAGGTTGAACCACTTTTAGTGGATCATGTTCATCATCAAAGACATGCCTTCACCTTTAAAATCCAAGGTGATGAGTTCAAGGGGCACCTGCATGACGGTGAAATCAAATGGCTTCATCCACATCCAAAACAAATGATTGGTGAGGAAAAAGTAGAAGCAATCGAAGGAGCTATCCATGATTCAATGAGGGAACACGGAATTAGCAGTAGGATTAAAGACTTTGAAATAATGCAAGCTTTTGAGGACCGCACGTATGAACGTAAGCAATTCATACTTCAAGTGCAGGGGGAGGAATTCAAGGGATTTGTGCACGAGGGAGAAATTCAGTGGTTCCACCCACACCCACATCAAAAGCTCGAGGAAAAGCATGTTGATGCAATTGAAGCAGAGATTCATGATAAAATAGTGGATCCAAAGGAAGACAAATAATTCTCTAAAAAAACAAAAAAGACCAGGAAGGTCTTTTTTTGTTTTTACGTACCCATGTTTATCGACTATAATAAAGAGAGAGAATTATGAAATTTAATTTCATTAAATATAGTAGTCGAAAATTTATTTTTAGAGGAGTAATTAGATGAGTTCATTACTGTTAAGAATAGAGCAACATTTGAATAGATTACCAGAAGCAGAAAGGAAAATAGGCGAATTTATTTTGAAAAATCCCGAATTGGTGCCAAATATGACAACTAAGGACTTGTCAAAGAACAGTGGTGTAGGCGAGTCGACTGTCATAAGATTTTGTAAGTCTATTGGAATTGGGAGCTTCAAATCCTTTAAACTAGAGCTTGTAAAAGATATTACCTTAACAGATATGAACTTGACCGATTTTAATATATTGAATAAAAAAGATGAACCGTATGACTTATTCCAAAAGGTAGCATATGTAAATAAGGCCGCTATTGAAGCAACACCGTCTTCACTAGATCGAAAGGAATTTGAAAAAGCAGTAGACGTATTAGCCAATGCGGATACACTGATGTTTTATGGGGTAGGCGGATCTGCAATTGCGGCCTTAGATGGTTATTATAAGTTCACAAAACTTGGCTATCGATGTACCAATCATCATGATTTTCATTTTTTACTGTCAGCAATCCCGCACTTAAACGCTAGGTCTGTGTTTATTGCTGTTAGTATGTCAGGAAAAACAAAGGATGTCTTGGACCTATCTAGGTTTGCTAAAGCAAAAGGGGCAACTGTTATTGCGATTACGAATATAGATAAATCGCCTCTATATAAAGAAGCGGATATTATCTTATGTACCCCAAAGGTAGAGCATGATTATAGAATCGGCAGCATTCCATCTAGAATGACGCAACTTACAATAATTGACGCGTTATATCTAAGTGTTTTCCACTTAAAAGGAGAAAATGTAATTAATCAATATCATGAGGCTAGGGATGAAGTAGTTCGCTTGCGACGGTAAGCGGGCTTTTTATTTAACTTTCTTTGCTAAGTGGGAAATAAATAAACCTATTCACAAGCTTTTGAAATTTAATTTCATGTTTATACACAACAATATTGACTTTTAATTCCTAAAAGTTATAATGTAATCAAGAAGTAAAATTTCATAAAAGAGGGTGAGATAATGCTAGATAAATTAACTACAGAATTGAGAAACCCTAATAGCATGGATTTGGATAAAAAGTCCATTAAAGAAATCTTAATATTGATGAATGAAGAGGATTCAAAGGTTCCGTTAGCTATTAAAAAAGAAATTGACAATATTGAAAGCGTAGTCAAACTTACGATTGAAGCATTTAGAAATGGTGGCAGATTAATTTATGTAGGTGCAGGGACAAGTGGTCGTCTTGGAATATTAGATGCTTCAGAATGTCCGCCGACCTTTGGGGTAGACCCTAAATTAGTACGTGGTATTATTGCAGGTGGGGAGAAAGCGATTACAAATGCAATTGAGGGTGCGGAGGATAATGAAATTTTAGGAAGTGAAGACCTAAAAGCTATTTCTTTAACTGAAAAGGATGTAGTGGTTGGGATAGCAGCCAGCGGAAGAACTCCGTATGTCATAGGTGCCCTAAATTATGCGAAACAAGTCGGTGCTGCCACTGCGAGCATTAGCAATAATAGAGATTCAGAAATAGGCAAAATCGCAGATATAGCAATCGAAGTCGTAACAGGTCCAGAAATTGTAACCGGTTCAACTCGATTAAAGGCTGGAACAGGACAAAAACTTGTGTTGAATATGATTACAACAGCATCCATGATTGGAATTGGAAAAGTATATGAAAACCTAATGGTGGATGTCCAACCAACAAACAATAAGTTAGTAGAACGTGCGAAAAAAATCATAATAGAAGCAACTGGTGTTGATTATGATACTGCACAAACGTATTTCGAAGAAGCGAATCAACAAGTGAAACCTGCCATTGTCATGATTTTATTAAAATGTTCATATGAAGAAGCGTTAGTCAGATTGGAAACATCAAAAGGCTTTATTAGACATACAAAATAGATAGTGCCAAAAAAGATAGGGGGAGTAACGATGAAGAAGGAAGAATTACTGGCAAGAGGTATATTGGAACGCATTGGTGGCGAAGAAAATATCGGATCCTTCACTCATTGTATGACAAGAGTTCGAATTAATTTAAAGGATGACGACAAGGCCGATATTAAAGGATTAAAAGAACTAGATGGTGTCATGGGAGTCATTGAGGATGACACACTACAAATTGTAGTTGGACCAGGTACTGTAAATAAAGTTTCTGATCACATTACTCGAATTACAGGTATTAAGATGGGTGAAGCAATTGATGCCAATGATGATGACGTTGTCAGTATGAAAAAAAATGATCTTAAAAAGAAAAATAACACGCCAGTTAAAAATTTGTTAAGAAAAATTGGAAGCATTTTCATACCGCTTATTCCAGGACTTGTTGCATCAGGTATTATTAACGGGATCGCTGGTTTTGCTAAAAACGCGGGTGTTGATCCAACTTTAACTTGGATGCAAATTTTAACGATTCTAGGTGGAAGTATTTTCGGATATTTGGCAATCGTTGTTGGTTGGAATACAGCTAAAGAATTTGGCGGTACTCCAGTACTAGGTGCTATCGCTGGTATCATTACGATGCACCCTGGTTTAGCAGATATTGTTCTATTTGGACAAAACTTAATTCCAGGACGGGGCGGCTTGTTTGGAGCAATGTTTGCCGCTTGGTTAATGGTATTTTTCGAGAGAAGGTACAGAAAGTTTGTTCCAAATACAGTCGACATTATTATCACGCCATTATTAACCGTTTTAACAGTAGGTATTTTAACGATTGCAGCTGTTCAACCTTTGGCAGGACTACTTTCAGATCTTATTACAAGTGGAATTCATGTTGTTTTAGATGTTGGAGGAGTGGTAGCTGGCGGATTATTGGCAGGCTTCTTCCTACCGCTAGTTATGTTAGGTCTTCACCACGGTTTAACACCAATTCATATGGAGTTAATTAACACAGTTGGATCAACTGCATTACTACCGATTTTAGCTATGGCTGGTGCAGGTCAAGTCGGTGCTTCTATCGCGATTTTAGTAAAAACAAAAAATAAACGCATTAAAAACGTAATCAAAGGTGGTCTTCCTACAGGTTTCTTAGGAATTGGTGAACCTTTATTATACGGTGTAACGTTACCATTGGGTCGTCCGTTCATTACAGCTTGTTTAGGTGCTGCGGTCGGTGGTGCATTCCAAGCAGTTATGCACACAGCGGCAGGTGGAATTGGAGTGTCTGGTATACCGTTGATTCCGTTAATCGTTGATAATAAATACTTGATCTACTTCTTAGGATTATTAATCACTTATACATCTGGTTTCTTATTCACTTACTTCTTTGGATACAAAAAGGAAATGGATGATAGCTTTTAAGAATTGATAGTGTCATAGATATAGTGAAACAATTGTGGGGGAGAGTATCAATTCTCCCCCTTTTTAAATTCTGAGTAGATTTACACGATTAAGGATGGTCGAAAGGAGAAGACAAATGCTAGGAATATCTATTTATTTAAACGAAGAATTATCGGAACAAAAAGAGTTATATATGCAGAAAATGAGTCAAATCGGTTTTAAAAGTATTTTTACATCTCTTCATATTCCGGAGGACGATCCTAGTCTTTATACAGACCGATTAAAAGCGCTTGGTTCAATAGCAAGAAAATATAATATGGAATTGTTTGCTGATATTTCCCCAAAGTCACTACACTATTTGGGATACACATGGGAAAACGCAGAGCACTTACAAGATTGGGGTTTATCTGGTTTAAGGGTCGATTATGGAATTTCTGATGAAGTGATCGCAAATCTTTCAAGAAAAATGAAGATAGCGATAAATGCAAGTACTCTTACGAAGGAAAACATACACAAATTAACAGAATACGGGCTTCAGCTAGCATCTGTTGAGGCTTGGCATAATTTTTATCCGCGTCCTGAAACAGGTTTGGATAATGAGGAATTCAATCTTAGGAATCAATGGCTAAAAGCTGAAGGGATCAAGGTAATGGCGTTTATTCCAGGTGATGGTGAAAAAAGAGGGCCGCTTTTCAAAGGGCTGCCAACCATTGAGGATCATAGAGACTTATCGACCTTTGCGGCATATCTCGATTTTCTGAAAAATCCTTCTGTAGATAAAATCCTAATCGGTGACCCGACTATAAGTGAATGGTCAAAGCAACAATTTGAAAGCTTCCAAGAAGGTGTGATTGAACTTAGGGCGAAAAGCGTTACAACTTATAAAAAAGTAATAGAGAAAATGAATCGTATTCTGTCCAATAGGCAAGATGCTGCAAGAGATGTGATTAGAGCTGCAGAATCAAGATTATATGGACTAATAGGGGATTTCCCTGTAAAGCCGGAAAACACTGTTGAACGTTTAATGGGATCAATTACTGTAGATAACTGTGATTATGGCAGATATCAAGGAGAAATCCAAATTACAAAACGTACTCTACCAACAGATACAAAAGTAAATGTTGTCGGAAGAGTAATTGATGAAGACTTGCCGTTATTGGCGTGTATAAGTGGTGGAGATAAGTTTAGGATAAATTGGCTTGAGGGTTAAGTGAAGTTGGGGTGGGTTTAGCCTCCGAAATATCTACAATGTAAATTAGTGCAAACACAGAGGTCTGCTGTCTCAATGATGTGGGATAGTAAGGTCTCTGTTTTTTTGTTTGGGTCGGAACGATCTATAAGAATACCTCAAATTTGAATCACAAATCCCAAACTAACAAATAATATATTAATAATAAGAAAAAGTGTCCACTGGGTATAAACATTTGAAGAATAGTGTGGTAAAGTATGTAGTATAAATGTTGATATAAAAGGTTTTGTGAAATCGAATTTGTATTTCTAGTAAATACACTTGTATTTTGTAAACATACAAAGGAGGATTCTAATGTCGAAGGTGTTGGACTCATTTTTACATGAAAATTTGGCGGATTTAAAGAAGAAAGGTCTCTATAATGTGATCGACCCTCTTCAAAGTGCAAACGGACCTATCATTAAAATCAATGGGAAAGAACTGATTAACCTTTCTTCGAATAACTACTTAGGCTTAGCAACAGATGAACGTCTAAAGGAAGTTGCAAAAGAAGCAATTGATACGTATGGGGTTGGTGCAGGTGCGGTCCGAACCATCAATGGGACACTTGATCTTCACATAAAACTAGAAGAAAGACTTGCGGAGTTTAAACACACAGAAGCAGCTATTTCATACCAATCTGGATTTAACTGTAATATGGCAGCAATTTCAGCTGTTATGGATAAAAATGATGCGATTCTATCTGATGAGCTCAATCATGCTTCAATTATTGATGGATGCCGTCTTTCAAAGGCAAAAATCATTCGTGTCAACCACTCCGATATGGATGATTTGCGTAAAAAGGCGAAAGAAGCAACTGAATCTGGCTTATATAACAAGGTTATGGTCATCACTGATGGCGTTTTTTCTATGGATGGTGACATTGCAAAACTTCCTGAAATCGTACAAATTGCAGAAGAATTTGACCTGATTACATATGTAGACGATGCACACGGTTCAGGTGTATTAGGAAAAGGTGCGGGTACGGTTAAACATTTCGGTCTTTCCGACAAGGTTGATTTCCAAATTGGAACCCTTTCAAAAGCTATTGGTGTAGTTGGTGGTTATGTAGCAGGTAAGAAGGAGCTTATTGACTGGTTAAAGGTTCGAAGTAGACCATTCTTATTCTCTACAGCTGTGACACCAGCTGATGCTGTTGCTGCAACGAAAGCAATCGAAATTCTAATGAATAGTACAGAGCTCCACGATAAGCTTTGGGACAATGCTAACTACTTCAAGCAACAGTTAAAGGAACGCGGCTTTGATATTGGCCATAGTGAAACTCCAATTACACCTGTTATTGTTGGGGAAGAAGTAAAAACACAGGAATTTAGTAAAAGATTAACTGAAGAAGGCGTCTACGCGAAGTCAATCGTATTCCCAACTGTCCCTCAAGGAACAGGAAGGGTGCGCAATATGCCAACTGCTGCTCATACGAAGGAAATGCTCGATCATGCAGTGGCGATTTATGAAAAAGTAGGTAAGGAAATGAACATTATTTAACCAATTCGGGGGAATGAATAATGGAGAAAATCGTAGTAACCGGGGCTCTTGGCCAAATTGGGTCAGAGTTAGTCACAAAGCTTCGCAAGGTTTATGGTGCTGATCATGTTGTTGCGACAGATATCCGAAAAACGGATTGTGAGATTGTCCAGTCAGGTCCGTTTGAGCTTTTAGATGTAACAGATGGCAAAGCGATGTATGACATTGCAAGAAAATACGATGCTGATACGCTAATTCATTTAGCGGCATTGCTATCTGCAACGGCAGAGGCAAAACCACTCTTAGCTTGGAATTTAAATATGGGTGGACTTGTCAATGCATTAGAGGTTGCCCGTGAACTGCGCTGTCAATTTTTCACGCCAAGCTCTATTGGAGCATTTGGTCCTTCCACGCCAAAGGACGGAACGCCGCAGGACACCATTCAGCGCCCCACCACGATGTATGGAGTGAACAAAGTTTCGGGTGAGTTGCTCTGTGATTATTACAATCATAAATATTGTGTGGATACAAGAGGACTTCGTTTCCCTGGATTGATTTCGTATGTGACCCCACCAGGTGGTGGTACGACAGATTATGCTGTGGAAATTTATTATGAGGCTCTTAAAAATAAACGTTACACCTCTTATATTGCAGAAGGAACATATATGGATATGATGTATATGCCTGATGCGCTCCAAGCCATTATTGATTTGATGGAGGCAGAGGAGTGCAACCTGAAGCATCGAAATGCCTTTAATGTCACGGCAATGAGCTTTGCGCCAGAGGAAATTGCGTCAGAAATCAAAAAGCATATTCCTGAGTTTGCGATGAAATACGAGGTGGACCCAGTCCGGCAAGCCATCGCCGAAAGTTGGCCAAATTCAATTGATGCTACGGCAGCAAAGGAAGAATGGGGTTTTAAGACGCAATATAATCTTGAAACAATGACAAAGGATATGCTTGATCAATTAAGTGTTAGGCTTATAAAAAATGTAGGATAAATATATAAAGGAGTATGAATTTCTTGAAGAATTCATACTCCTTTTTTATGTGTTTTTTTCCTAAAATACCCAAAAGTTAGAACGTACAGGTCATTAAGACGATTACCTTTTACTATATTGCACATGCTTTCCAAACAAAAAATGAAAAACCACTCAAAGTGGTTTTTCAATCGCGCATTGCTCCAGCCTCACGGGAAGTCATGGCACCTTGGCCTTGGCTGACATCCGTTTGAATCTCTTGTTTCACCTTTTGCGGGTTAGTTCCTGTAACATTCGTTTGAGCATTATTCTTATTAGGTTGTTTTTGTGGCATACAGACCCTCCTCAATAAAAAATTAACAATCTTATTATTTACAAAAGGCCCAGTAAAATGCAGACAGAGTTTAAAGTCCGGATAGATAGGCAAATAATTTGCGGAGAAATGCTTTTCTCTGCAATGATGATGAATGCTATTTGCAAAATATGCCAACAATATTTTTACAATATACAATAATATTTTATTGCAAAACGATAAATTTTATATTAGAATCAATATGAAAATAATTTAGTGAGGTGCTTTTTTATGAAACGAGGGTCAACACTCTTTTTAAAATTAGCGGTTTTTCTTATGGGGATTCCAGTTCTTGCTTTATGTATATTTGTGTTATTTGAGCTAGTTAAAAACCCAGTAAATCCAGACTATGACCATATACTATATCCCGTTGTAATAGGAATGTTTATATCCGTGATACCGTTTTTCGTTGCGTTGTATCAGGCATTTAAGCTTTTGAGCTATATTGACAAGAACCAAGCTTTTTCGCAAATTTCGGTTGTGGCTTTAAAGAATATCAAATTCTGTGCAATCGTAATCAGTGTTTTGTATGCGATTATTTTGCCGTTCGTGTATATGGTAGCTGAGCTAGACGATGCACCAGGTCTCATCATTGTTGGAATGGTCCCTATCTTTGCTTCAATGGTAATCGCAGTATTCGCTGCTGTTCTCCAAAGGCTTTTACAAGAAGCGATCAATATAAAATCAGAAAATGATTTAACGGTCTGAGGTGAAGAAGATGGCGATCATAATTAATATTGATGTGATGTTGGCAAAGAGGAAAATGAGCGTAACAGAGCTTTCGGAAAGGGTTGGAATCACGATGGCGAACCTTTCTATTTTAAAAAATGGTAAGGCAAAAGCAGTACGATTTTCAACCTTAGAGGGAATTTGTAAGGCGTTAGATTGTCAACCTGGAGATATATTAGAATACCGAAACGAAGAATAATGGGTCGTATCCACAAAAAAAGGAGGCACAAATGATGAGAGCATTAAAACAGCTTGTTCGGTTTGGTTGGGAGCAAGCACTGTCCTGTTTGTTTCCTGTTGTGATTTTTGCTTCATTGGCTTTAACAAAAATCATGCCACTTCCATTCTTACCAAGGTATGACTGGCTGCTTATCATCTGCCTTCTTATGCAATGGTGGATGGTCCGCTCTGGGCTTGAAACACGGGATGAATTAAAGGTTATCACCTTGTTTCACATTATTGGTCTTACTCTTGAAGTTTTCAAGGTACATATGGGGTCCTGGGCTTATCCGGAGGAAGGATTTTTCAAGGTCTTTGGAGTGCCTTTGTATAGTGGTTTTATGTACGCAAGTGTAGCGAGTTATCTCTGTCAAGCGTGGAGGAGGCTGCAGGTGGAGTTGGTGAAGTGGCCACCGTTTTTGCTAGTTGTGCCACTCGCTGCTGCAATTTATTTAAATTTTTTCACCCATCATTTTTGGATTGATATTCGATGGTGGTTATCGGCTCTTGTAATCATCGTATTTTGGAAGTCATGGGTCACGTACGAGGTAAACGGAAGGCGTTACCGTATGCCAATTGCGCTTTCTTTTGTGCTCATCGGATTTTTTATATGGGTAGCTGAAAACATCGCAACGTTCTTTGGGGCGTGGCAATACCCGAATCAAACTGAAGCTTGGAGTCTCGTTCATCTTGGAAAGGTGAGTTCTTGGCTTCTCCTAGTGATTGTTAGTTTTCTTATCGTCGCAACATTAAAGCTAGTTAAAGGGAAAAATCCCACAAGTCTAGATACTAGTCGGGCAATTAATACTGAAAATGACAAGAAGACTGAAATAGGTTTAAAAACTTTTTCTAAATGAGTGGAAAAAAGCAATGTTATCACGTTGCTTTTTTCATATTGCCATTATTTTCGATTAACTTGTAACATAATTTTGGTGACAAAATCTTCTTTGTCGTTCTTTACGACAGTATCATAAATATACTCTTCAAAAGCATAATCACCCATGGTTACATTTAATCGTTCCATCTCTGAAAACAGCCGGTTATACGTTTTATGTATTTTCTTTTCATCTCCAATATGGTATCCGATGAGAAAATCCCCTTTTACAGCCTGGAAATACGGGTATCCCTCCTGTTGATTTGGTTGCTCAATGTATAAATAGCTATATTTGGAGAATTCCCCCTTTAATACTTGTTCCCGTTTCGTTATCACACCTATCGGGTATCCTGTATCAAGCTGTGATTCGTTCAATTCACCTATAAAATCTGAAATAACCTCTAAAAACTCTTCTTCCGTATTATTTTCAATGTTTCTACTTAAATAGAGAGTGGCTTCTGGTAATTGTTCAAGCGTAACTTGGTCAAAATTAATTTTCGAGGCTTCTTCTATTAATTCTATTTTTGCCTCAATCATTTTTTCTTTCAATTCAATTTCCTGCCGCTTTTTTACGATTTCTTCTTTTTGTTGATACATTAAAGTCAAAAAACCTTCAGGCGATTTATTTTGCATATATTGTTGAATGTCGTTTAACGACATACCAAGATCCTTTAATAAATCAATAACATGGAATAACTCTATTTGGTTAATCGAATAAAAACGATACCCTTTTTCATTTTTAAATACCGGAGACAAAAGACCGATTTGGTCATAATAATAGAGTGTCTGTTTATTAATTTTGCAAAGCTTCGCGAATTCTCCTGTAGATAAGTATTTTCTATTTTCTTTATTCATTTTTTAATCCACCACCCTTGACTATATAGTAACTATATACACTAGGATATAGATTGTAAATAAATGAAATGAATACAAATCGGTTTGAGATATACGTTTTGTTAAGGAGAACAAACAGATGAAAAGTTATAAGGTCACCTTAGGATTATTACTAATGAATTTATTCATCGCCTTTTTGGGAATTGGCCTTGTTATTCCTGTCTTGCCCACGCTAATGAATGAGTTGGGTTTAACTGGAACAACAGTTGGTTATTTAACAGCTGCGTTCGCAATTGCCCAATTGATTGTTTCCCCATTGGCAGGTAAAGCGGTCGATAAAATAGGCAGAAAAATTATGATTGTACTTGGCTTATTTATTTTCGGTCTTTCCGAATTTTTATTTGGAATTGGCAAAGAAATTGAGATGTTATTTATTTCTCGTGTTTTAGGTGGAATTAGCGCAGCATTTATTATGCCAGCTGTTACAGCTTTTATTGCCGATATTACTAATTTAGATACGCGTCCGAAAGCACTCGGCTATATGTCAGCTGCAATAAGCACAGGATTTATTATCGGTCCAGGTATAGGCGGATTTTTAGCTGAATTTGGAACACGGATCCCCTTTTACTTTGCTGGTGGACTCGGTACACTTGCAGCGATACTTTCAATTGTTTTATTATCTGAACCAGAACGTGCAAAAGAAAACAATGAACAATCCTCAGAAGAAAAGAGCGGGTTCAAACGAATTTTTGCACCTAAATATTTCGTTGCGTTTATATTAATTTTTATTGCCTCATTTGGTTTGGCTGCTTTTGAATCGTTCTTTAGTCTGTTTGTAGACCACAAATTTCAATTTAAACCATCCGATATAGCCATCGTTATCACAGGTGGGGCAATTTTTGGGGCGGTGTCACAAGTCGTTCTATTTGATAAGCTAACTCGAATTTGGGGTGAAATTAAACTGATTCGATATAGCTTAGTGTTATCAGCTTTACTTGTCTTTTTGATGACTGTTGTGCATTCGTATTTTTCTATATTACTTGTTACATTTATTGTTTTTGTGGGATTTGATTTATTCCGACCTGCTGTTACCTCATATCTTTCAAATATTGCCGGAAATGAACAAGGTTTCGCCGGTGGAATGAACTCGATGTTTACGAGCTTAGCAAACGTTAGTGGACCTATTCTTGGAGGGATCCTATTTGATATAGATATTAACTACCCTTATTATTTTGCGACGGTGATACTAGTGCTAGGGATTGTATTAACATTTTTCTGGAAAAAGCCGGCGGATGAAAGCTCTACTAAAGTGAAGGTTAGAGTAACTGCTGAATAATTTGATGGTGTTGATCCAAGGATAGATTCAAAAAAGCTAGGGACCAACCATCCCTAGCTTTTCTCATACATTTTAATTCATTTCAACCTGTACCTTTTGTTTTTTCATTTTCACTGTAAAATACCCAATTGTAATCGCCATGAAAGCTACCATATAGCTTAAGAGAATTAAGTTGTTGTGCCACATGTAGGCAAAGTCACCACTTGAGATGACGGCCTTAAACGATTGAACTGAATATGTCATTGGCAACAAGGCATTGATTGGTTGCATTGCATTTGGAATTAACTCAAGTGGGAATGTACCAGCACTTGTTGTTAATTGTAAAATTAAAATCACAATCGCAATGAAACGACCTGGGTCACCCATCATCGTCACAAGCATTTGAATTAAGGCTAAAAAGACAAAGCTAGTTATCAATGAAGTGACAAAGAATAACGGAATACTTGCGACCTCGATTTTTAAACCTTCTAGTAAAATGACATCAACTAGAGCTGCCTGGATGACGCCGACAATTGCTAATACACCGAATTTACTAAAGAACCAGTGGAACGCATTTTTTGGTTGAACAGCAGGTTCTTTAAGCTTAAACACAATTGACATAAGCAGCGCGCCAACAAATAAACCAAGTGAGATAAAATATGGCGCAAATCCTGTTCCATAGTTAGGTACTGTGTTAATTTCTTGTTTTTTAACCGTAACAGGGTCACCCATCATATCATAGGTTTCGTCATTCGCTTCAACAGAATTTGCTTGTTTAGCACCTTCTGCTAGTTTCTCAGCAAGTTCAGTTGAACCGTCAGCAAGTTGAACGGTTCCTTCTTCTAATTCCTTCGAGCCTTCCGCAAGTTGTCCGGCTCCATCTTGCAATTGACCTGCGCCGTTTGTTAATTGACCCATACCAGTTGTTAAATCATGGGCACCATTGTTAAGTGCGACAGAGCCATTATATAATTTGCCAATTCCTTGTTGTAAACTGATTTGTCCTTCGTTAACCTGTTGAATTCCAGTAAGTAGTCGGTTAAAGGAAGGGCTAGTTTTTGATATCAATTGATCTTCTAAGCCAGCTGTTGCCGCACCAAATTGTTGATGTAGACCCGTTTTAAATTGGCTAAAGCCTTGATCCAATCCATTGGCTATTCCGGTCGAGATGCTTGGTTCAAGCTGTTGAGTTAATTGCTGTTCAAGCTGCTTTTGTAGCTGTTCTTTAGTTGGCTGGTCTTTAGATACTTCACTAATAATATAAGGAACTTGTGCTTCGTTTATTATTTCTTTTTTGACTAAAGTCTCTAATAGCTCTCCAGTTTTTTCTGTTTGAGATGCAATCATTTGGTCTGCCAATTTTTCAGACAGATTGGCTGCAATCCCATTTGTGAGTTGAGTTGATAGGCCGGTGCTAAGTTTTGCTTCAAGCTCATCAATGCCTTCGTCAACTTTACCAACACTTTCGTTAAGCTGAGCGGTTATGCCTTCAGCAATTTGCTTTGGAAGCTCATCCTTCATAAGGGCAACCCCGTCTTGGACCTGCGAAGTACCATCTACTAATGAAGGAAGTTTTTCATTAACCTCGCCTAGACCAGCTTTTACTTGGTCCGTTGCAGAAGTAAGGTCTGTTGCACCTGATGCTGCTTTTTCAACCCCATTCGTAAATTCAATTGATTTTGAAGCTAAAACGGATAGATTTTCTTCTAATCTTTTTGATCCGTCATGTACTTTCGCAATTCCGTCAGCAAGTTGTTCAGATCCGTCACTAGCTTGAGTTAGACCGTCTGCTACGTTTTGAACCTTGTCAAACATGGTTTCTGCATAAGT
The DNA here is from genome assembly GCF_036965165.1 of Bacillus sp. JJ1521. NCBI lineage: Bacteria > Bacillati > Bacillota > Bacilli > Caryophanales > Bacillaceae > Bacillus > Bacillus sp. JJ1521. The sequence goes on from NZ_JBALOX010000001.1 coordinate 20,929, forward strand.
AGCAGTGACGTTCTTTGAAATTTCAGCCTTGATTTTTTCGACCGCTGTTTCCCCAATTTGAGATGATAAAAAGTTCGTGCTTTCATTTGGCACATATTTTAGTTCTAATTTTTGCGGATGGCTATCTAATAAAGTAGTCGCATTCGTTGAAAAATCTTCAGGAATCTCAACTAATAAGTAATAATCCCTGTTTTCAAGCCCCTTATATCCATCATTCTTTGACACAATATGAAAATCAAAGGTGGCGTTCTCAGAAAGTTTATCGGTTAACTCTTTTCCAAGCTGTAATTCGTCCCCATCAAAATCTGCTCCTAGATCCTCGTTTACAATCGCGACCGGTAAATCCTCCATATGGTCATATGGATCCCAAAATGCCCATAGGAACATTCCGGCATAAAGGACCGGTACAAAGGCAACTGCTAAAATGGGTATAAGAACTTTTCGATTGAAAAGGATATTTTTTAATTCTGCAAAAAAGGATGATCCCTTCATAAAATTACCTCCAATTAAATTAATGACCGTTTCATTCATTTGGTCATTTTCGACCAAATAAGATGGGTACTCAAGTGAGAGGACCCGTGGCATGTTTATTTTTCTAGTCCATTGAAAAAATACAGCTTAAATAAATTTGAGATTTCTTCTTTTTCTAATGGTTTGTGATTCCGTTCCCAGTCGAAAATTAACGAAACATACAGCTTTAACATTACAAAGGCTGTGATTTCCGGGTTGCAGGGCTTGATTTCATCACGGTCGATGGCTTCTTGAATGATGCCCTTCATATAGTTAATGATTGCCTGCTCGACTCGCTGTACGACCTCGACAACTGCTTGTGTCCCAATATCTCTTTCTTCCTGAAAAAGCTTGATCGTTAATTGATGAGACTTACGAAACTCTAGCAATCGAAAAAGTACCCGATGGGCATTTTCATAAAAAGTACTATTTTTATCCATTGCTTCTTCGGCTACAACTTTCATGTCCCGTATCAGTGTGCTGGTGATCTCATCGAATAGCTCTTCTTTATTTTTAAAAAATGTATAAATCGTGCCCTTTCCGACATTCGCAAGCTTTGCAACTTGATCCATTGTCGTAGCTTTGTACCCGAATAAAGAGAATGATTTTGTCGCAGCCTCTATAATGAGTTGTCTTCTATCAATCGCCACCTTCAATCACCCCATTGTTTATATTTTGACCAAATGAGGAATTCAGTCATTTAATTAACAATGAGAAATATATCATATCAAAAAGACCATTTCAAGTAGCCTTAAAATAATTTTTTAATGAGAAGAATTCAAATAAACTATGAAAACGATTAAATTTTATTCTTGAAATTATTTTTTGCCCATGCTAATATAAATCTTGTAAGAGGAATGCAACCGTTTGCGCAAAGTTGCGCAAAGTCATAAAACCATATAAAACGTAATAGTACCAATGTTATATATTTATTGGGCGTGATAGAAACGTACAATAAATAGTATGTAAATATTCTTAATTTTGACGAAAACGTCAAAAATTATGCAATCGGTTTCCTAAACCAGTGCAACGGTTCCTTCCTTTCAAAAATGAACAAATGGGGGTTTTACCATGAAAGCAAAGAAACTAATTCCTACAGTAATGACACTCTTATTGCTTATAAGTGTTGCTTTAGTAGGATGTTCTTCAAAAGATGAAGGTTCAAGTAAAAGTGAAAACGGTTCAAAAACAACCGTTGATATCTTCCAATTCAAAGTGGAATTTAAAGATCAATTCGAAGCAGTTGCAAAGCAATACGAAGAAGCTCATGACGGTGTTAAGATCAACATCACAACTGTTGGTGGTGGAGAAGATTACGGTGCAGCCCTTCGTTCAAAATTTGCTTCAGGTGAAGAGCCAACAATTTATAATATTGGTGGACCTCAGGATGTTGCAGACTGGGTTGACAGCTTAGCAGATCTTTCTGACACTGCTGCTGCTGGCGCTGCATTGGAAGGCACTCTCGAAGGTGTTTCTCAAGATGGAAAAGTTTTAGGACTTCCTTTTAACCAAGAAGGTTATGGATTAATTTACAATACAGCAGTATTTGAAGAAGCAGGAATCAATCCAGATGAAATCACAACGTTTGCTGCTTTAGAAGAAGCTGTTAAAACATTAGACAGCAAGAAAAAGGAATTAGGTTTAGACGCAGTGTTTGCCCTACCTGGTAAAGAAAAGTGGGTAACTGGTTTACACTTATCAAATGCATTCTTATCCCCTGAATTTGAAGGAAATGTATTAGGAACATTTGATGCTAAATCAGTTGATTTTAAATATGGTGATGCATTTAAGAAGGTTTTAGATTTACAAAATGAGTATTCTGTTCAACCAACAGTAAGCTTAGACTATGCAATGCAAGTAGAAGAATTGTTCTCTACTGGTCGTGTTGCAATGATCCAGCAAGGTAACTGGGTATATGGTTCAATTGCAGGTATCGATGAAGATCTTGCGAACAACGGTGTAAGTATTTTACCAATCCCTGTTGAAGGCTACAAAGAAGACGCCATCCCTGTTGGTATCCCAATGTACTGGGCTGTAAACAGCAAGAAAGATGATGCAGAAGTAAAAGCTGCAAAAGACTTCTTAGATTGGTTATACACTTCAGAAGAAGGTAAAACAGCTGTATTAGAAGACTTTAAATTCATCCCTGCATATGTAGGGTTTGACGCTTCAAAAGTTTCTGATCCACTAGGTAAAGCAGTGTATGAGTATTCAACTGAAGGAAGAACAATTCCTTGGGTATTTATGGGCTACCCAACTGGTTGGGGAGAACAACAGCTTGGTGTTAATATTCAAAAATACATCAGCGACCAAATGAGCTGGGATGACCTAGTGAAGGAATCTCAAAAAGCTTGGGAAGACTCAAGAAAATAATAGATTGACCTAACAATAGAAAACAAGGCAGCGTGTGGTTGCTTTGTTTTCTTTTTAACAAAAGCTTTGACACACATAATGTTTCGGGACTTCGATCAATTGGAGGTAGTTTACTATGCGAAACCGAAATCTATGGTATTGGTTATTTTTAGCCCCAACCTTACTTGCACTTGGAGTTGTTGTAATCGTACCATTAATTTTTGGAACTTATTACTCTTTTACAAACTGGAATGGAATCAAAATTACCGAGTTTGTTGGGCTTGAACATTACCAAAAACTAATTCAGGATAAAGAATTCATGAACTCCCTATGGTTTACCGTAAAATTCTCAGTCGTTTCTATTTTCCTGATTAATTTTTTCGGACTTTCATTAGCTTTATTAGTTACGCAAAAACTTAAAACAAACAATATTTTACGTACCATCTTTTTTATGCCGAACTTAATTGGAGGTCTAATCCTCGGGTTCATTTGGCAATTTATTTTCATGAAGGTATTTGCGAGCATTGGAGATTTAACTGGTATTGCCGCTTTTAAAGGATGGTTATCAACAGATACTACAGGCTTTTGGGCATTGGTTATTCTCATGAGCTGGCAAATGGCGGGATATATCATGATTATCTATATTTCCTACTTGGAAAGTGTTCCACAGGAATTATTAGAGGCAGCGGAAATCGACGGTGCGAACAGCTTCCAGCGTTTTAAAAATGTCACTTTCCCTCTTGTTGCACCAGCATTTACAGTAAGTTTGTTTTTAACCCTATCTAACACATTTAAGCTTTATGACCAAAACCTGAGTTTAACAGGCGGAGGTCCTTATAATTCAACACAAATGGTGGCAATGGAGATTTTTAAAACAGCGTTCTCAGTCAATCAGTATGCTTATGGACAGGCAAAAGCAATTATTTTCTTCATAATCGTGGCCGCGATTTCGTTAACACAGGTTTACATTAATAAGAAACGGGAGGTCGAGATGTAATGAAAAGTAAAAAAAGAAAATTATATTTGCTTGAAATTCTAGGAATTGTTCTTGGCCTACTTTGGCTCTCCCCTTTCTATTTAATGATTGTAAACTCGTTTAAAACAAAGCGTGAGATTTTTACAGATACCTTAAAGTTACCGGATGTTTTTACATTTGATAACTATGTTCAAGCATTTGAAGAGCTTGATTTTATTCGAACATTCTTTAATTCCGTACTGATTACAGTTCTAGGTGTTGTGGTGATTATTCTTTTTTCATCAATGGCAGCATATGCATTAAATCGTCGCAAAGGAAAAACAAGTGGTTTGATTTTATTCCTGTTTATCGCAGCCATGCTCATTCCATTCCAATCCGTCATGATTCCGCTCGTATCCCTATTTGGTAAAATGGACTTACTAAACCGTTTTGGAATTATTTTTATGTACCTTGGCTTTGGTAGTAGTTTATCTATTTTCTTATATCATGGTTCCTTACAAGGAATTTCGAAATCATTAGATGAAGCAGCCACTATTGATGGTGCGAATCGATGGCAAATTTTCTGGCACATCATTTTTCCGATGTTAAAGCCAATTACAGTGACAGTCGCCATTTTAAATATTATTTGGATTTGGAATGACTATTTATTACCATCCCTTGTGATTAACCAAGAAGGAATGCACACGATTCCATTGAAGATGTTCTTCTTCTTTGGTCAATATACGAAACAATGGCATTTAGCTCTTGCTGGATTAACGATTGCGATTATTCCAGTGATTCTCGTGTACTTCTTCATGCAAAAGCACATTATCAAGGGGATTGCAGAGGGTTCTGTAAAATAAAACTGGATAACCAAGGGGATTTAACCCCTTTCATATAGAACTTAGGTTTTTGGAGGGTTGTTGAATGGCAATTACAATCAAAGAAGTTGCAAAAGAGGCAAATGTATCGCCTTCCACTGTCTCAAGGGTCATTGCAGATAACCCTCGAATTAGTGAAGAAACGAAAAAACGCGTACGAGAAGCGATGGAAAAGCTAGGATATCACCCTAATTTCCAGGCGCGTAGCTTAGCGGTAAAAAGCACAGAAACAATTGGGATCGTGACGCCATTTTCAGCTTCACATGTCCTCCAGGACCCCTTTTTCCCAGAGGTTATTAGAGGAATTAGTGTACAAGCTCGTGAGCATAAGTACGGAATGTATCTTTCAACGGCAGGAACGGAGGATGAAATTTTTGAGGAAGTCGTCGGGATGGTGCAGGGGCGTCGTGTTGATGGCTTGATTCTCCTTTATTCTCGGACGGATGATCGTCTGATTAATTATTTACAGAAGAACGATTTTCCTTTTACAGTCATTGGTCGCCCAGTTTCTAGCGCAGAACGTGTTACCCATGTGGACAATGACAATATTTACATTACGAAGGTCGTAACAGAACACTTGATTGAGTTAGGTCATACAAAAATTGCTTTTGTTGGGTTTGATGGTGACTTTGTGTTTATGCTTGATCGCCTTGAAGGTTATAAACAGGCCCTAAGCGATGCTGGGATGCATTTTAATGAAGACTATCTTGTTCACAAAAGCACACTGCGCGAAGGGATAGGGGCAATTAAATCCTTTTTAAAATCAGTTGAGCCCCCTACTGCATTGGTTTGTACGGATGATTTTATTGCAATTGAGTTGATGAGTCATTTTGAGGAAATGAATATACGGGTGCCTGAGGATGTCTCGATTGCAAGCTTCAACAATGTCCTTCTTGCTGAATATTCAAAGCCTCCCCTCACCTCAGTGGATATTGATATTTTTCAGCTTGGAATGGAAGGTGCAAGCTGTTTACTAGAAAAAATAAAAAATCCGAATGTCCTACCGAAACGGATTACGATACCGGCGAAATTAATCGAACGAAAGTCGTGTGCTCGGATAAAGTAGAAAGTGGGTTGTTGGAAATGGAAAACAGAACCTGGTGGAAAGAAAGTGTTGTGTATCAAATTTACCCAAGAAGCTTTAAGGATACAAATGGCGACGGAATTGGGGATTTACAAGGGATTACGGAAAAGTTGGATTATTTAAAGGATCTTGGCGTTGACGTAATCTGGCTCTCCCCTGTCTATGAGTCACCGAACGATGACAATGGGTATGACATCAGCAACTACCGTGAGATCATGAAGGAATTCGGTACGATGGCAGATTTTGATGAGCTTCTGACGCAAATGCATAATCGTGGGATGAAGCTAATGATGGATTTGGTTGTGAATCACTCGTCCGATGAGCATGAATGGTTCCAGGAATCAAGAAAGTCCAAGGATAGCCCGTACAGAGATTATTATATTTGGCGCCCTGCTAAGGATGGAAAGGAACCGAATAATTGGGAGTCCTTTTTCAGTGGTTCAGCTTGGCAATATGATGAACAAGCTGACGAATATTTTTTACATCTTTTTAGTAAAAAGCAGCCTGATTTGAATTGGGAGAATCCAAAGGTTCGCCACGAGGTCTATGACCTGATGACGTTTTGGCTTGAAAAAGGAATTGATGGCTTCCGCATGGATGTGATCAATTTAATTTCAAAGGAACCTGGATTGCCAGATGGTGAACTTCAAGAAGGAAAAAAATATGCTTCTGGAGCCCCATATTATATGAACGGACCGCGAATTCATGAATTTTTACAGGAAATGAATCAACAAGTTTTATCAAAATACGATATTATGACGGTCGGGGAAATGCCGGGTGTTGATACTGAAGAGGCGCAGGCTTATACAGGAGCAGACCGCAATGAGCTGAACATGGTGTTTCAATTTGAGCATATGGATTTGGACTCAGGTCCGTCAGAAAAATGGGATGTCCGCCCATTGAATTTACTAGACTTAAAACATACTTTTACAAAATGGCAAAAAGGCTTGGAAGGCTCTGGCTGGAATAGCCTGTACTTAAATAATCATGACCAGCCTAGAATGGTGTCTAGGTTTGGGGATGACGGGGAATATTGGCTGGAGTCAGCGAAAATGCTCGCAACGTTTTTGCATATGTTGCAGGGAACTCCATATATATATCAAGGTGAAGAACTCGGGATGGCCAATGTTAAGTTCGATTCTATTGAGGATTACAAGGATATCGAGACCCTTAATATGTATAAGGAAAAAATGGAAGCCGGTATTGACCCAGAACAGATCATGCAATCGATCTACGCAAAGGGAAGAGACAATGCGCGTACACCGATGCAGTGGGATGAAAGTGAAAATGCTGGTTTTACAACAGGCACTCCATGGCTTTCAGTTAACCCTAATTACCTTGAAATTAACGCGGCGAAACAAGTTACGGATTCGAATTCTGTTTTTAGCTATTATAAAAGATTAATTGAATTACGAAAACAGCATGAGATTATGGTGTATGGTACCTATGATTTACTTTTACCAGAGCATCCAACGATTTACGCGTATACTAGAATACTAGGTGATGAAAAACTACTTGTGGTATTAAATTTTTCAAAAGAGAATTCATTATTTGAGCTACCTGAAGAATGTAGCTATAAAACAGAGGAATTATTAATTAGCAATTATGAAGTTGACCGAAATGAGTCAATTGAAAAAATAGAGTTAAAGCCTTTTGAGGCAAGGGTGTATCGGTTAACGATCTGAAGATGTAGAACATGAGAAGAGAGGATTCAAATATGAAGCAAGTATGGTGGAAGGAAGCTGTCGCCTATCAGATTTATCCAAGAAGCTTCATGGATTCAAATGGTGATGGTGTTGGTGATTTAAAGGGAATTATTTCTAAGTTGGATTATGTAAAAGAACTTGGCATTGATGTGATTTGGATTTGTCCTGTCTATAAATCACCAAATGATGATAACGGATATGACATCAGTGATTATCAGGACATTATGGCTGACTTTGGGAATATGGCCGATTTTGATGAGCTTTTAGAGGAAACCCATAAGCGCGGCATGAAGTTGATTATTGATTTGGTCATTAACCATACAAGTGATGAGCATCCTTGGTTTATTGAATCTCGTTCGTCAAAGGACAATCCAAAGCGCGATTGGTATATTTGGTGTGACGGAAAAGACGGAAAAGAACCAAATAACTGGGAAAGCATTTTTAGTGGTCCAGCTTGGGAATTTGATGAGGAAACTGGACAATATTACATGCATATTTTTTCAACGAAACAGCCTGATTTGAATTGGGAAAATAAAGAGGTTCGTGATGAGTTGTTTCAGATGGTCAATTGGTGGCTTGATAAAGGAATCGATGGTTTCCGAGTTGATGCCATCAGCCATATTAAAAAGCTTCCAGGCTTCCCAGATATGCCAAATCCAAAGGGTTTAAAATATGTCCCATCCTATGATGGTCATATGAATCGCCCTGGAATCCAAAAGTTTTTACAGGAATTAAAAGAAGAAACATTTGCGAAATATGACATTATGACCGTTGGCGAAGCAAATGGTGTAAGTGCGGATGATGCCGATGAATGGGTTAGCGAGGAACAAGGAAAGTTCAATATGGTTTTCCAGTTTGAGCACCTAGGACTTTGGGATGTGGAGAAAAGAGAACTGGATGTAGTTAGTCTTAAAAAGGTGCTTACGAGATGGCAAAAAGGACTTGAAAACAAAGGCTGGAATGCATTGTTTATCGAGAACCACGATCAACCCCGTGTAGTTTCAACATGGGGGAATGACCGGGAATTTTGGAAGGAAAGCGCAACGGCTCTTGGCACGATGTATTTCTTCATGCAAGGAACTCCGTTTATTTATCAGGGTCAAGAAATTGGGATGACAAACGTTGAATTCCAGACGATCGATGAGTACAACGATGTTGCGACAAAAAACCTCTATAAGCAAAAGCGCAATGAAGGTGTTTCACACGAGACAATCATGGAGGGAATTTGGGCAACAAGCCGGGATAACTCCCGTACGCCTATGCAATGGTCTAGAGCGGAAAATGCCGGCTTTACAACAGGTCAGCCTTGGATGGGCGTAAACCCAAATTTTGTGGAAATCAACGTCGAAAAGCAATTAGCCGATCAGGATTCCGTTTTGCATTTTTATAAAAAATTGATTGCATTGAAAAAAAGCAATAAGCTTTTCACATATGGTGTGTATGATTTGCTATTAGAGGAAGACCCTCAATTGTATGTGTACACACGAACACTTGGTGATGAGAAAGTGATTGTAGTTACAAACCTGTCTACTGATAATACGGTTTGTCGAGTGCCTGAGGGAGAGTTTAAGCATGATGGGCTGATGCTAGCTAATTATCATGTTGAAGCACACGAGAGTACGGATGAGATTGAATTAAGGCCATATGAAGCGCGAGTGTATCGTTTGGCGTAATTTTGGTTTGGAGAACACTGTCGTTGAGGTGAACGAAGGTATTTGTAAGGTAAGCAACATATTACACAAGGTTTTCCAATTTGATCTTATACTATAAATAACAATCAAGGGCTTAGAGGAATAAAATTTCTAAGCCCTATTTTTTTACAGTAATCCATTCGATTCACCTTTTCATGTAACTCTTCAAAATGTATTGACAGAGGGAAGATCTATCATTTCAAAAAAGTCCTTTTGCTTATGTGCATAAGGACTTTAAATGTGTTTTATAATTGATTCTTCTTCCTTATTAATTTATCTCTATCGGAAGCCATTGGAGGTTGTTCCAACCATCCATTTTTTATCATGATATTCGCTCCATCTTCAGAATACATCTGGACTTCTAGGGATAGCCTGTTATACATTACGGTAATATCACCTCTAGGACTTTGGCTGACGGCTGTACCGTAATAGCCTACGCTTAAAGAAATCAAACCAGATGTCAAGAACATCATCAGTTTATCTGAAAATGTGTGCGTGGTGCTATTTGTAATTTCGGAATCCCACCCCATTGGTGCAGGGAGTTTACTTTCCTCTAGCTTACTCCTAAATAATTTAATATGTTTATTCCCAATTTCTAATCCTTTTAAAAAGAATTGTTTTACATCTTTATTTTGTGCAACCTGACTAAATCCAGTAAGTACAGCAACTCCTAATGCGTTTCGTTGAAGATTCCCAAATAAATTAGCGACTTCAGCCGCCGTTAATGGTCTTTTCTCACCAACCACATCTAAAATAAACCATTGTTTTTTCACAAATTCAACCTTTTCCAAATTAGGTAAGCTGGGTGGCCTGACAAGCAATCCTTTTGACAATAATAGGTCTGTTGAATTTTTATATAATTGCATTGTTTCAGTAAGGCATTCCGAGTAATAGGTTCTAATGTCATCTCTAACAGATGCTGCTACACTACCAGCATATGATGTAAGTCCAATTTTAGCCATTTGGTTAATAAAATTAAGTACAAAACTGTCTGAATAAAGCCTAGGAGCATTTAAGTCAACATCCTCTTTTAGACTAAAACCATATGGAACAACATTTTTTTCTCCCTGTAAAATAGCTGTAATTTTTTGAAGATGTGATTGAGACAAATCTACAGCGAATTTGATGATAGGCTTAATTTCTTCATCCTCAGCTTTTTCTAAAAAATACGAAAGAACACATATGCTTGCGCTATCATTTAAGTATTGAATCCAAAGTTGAGCAATTTCACCTGCTGTTAGCCTGATCTGGCTGCCCTTTTCCTCCATTAGTGACCTCCAAAAAGATATACTATAAACTACAATTCCCATAAATTGTTTATAGTATGTATTTGTTCCATTTGCCGTTTTTGAGAGGTTTAGGGGGGAGGTCTTTTCGTATTTTCACGACTACCCCTTCACTGATCCTGCAAGGAGTCCGCGGACAAAGTATTTGCCGAGGAAGATATAGACGAGCAAGGTTGGAAGAGCGGCAAGTAAGGCTCCCGCCATTTGCACATTCCATTGAACAATTTGGCTCCCTGATAAGTTTTGTAAGGCGACCATGATTGGTTGTTGGTCTGATGTTGTGATCGTAACCGCAAATAAGAATTCATTCCAAATATTTGTGAATTGCCAGATAGCAACGACCACAAATCCTGAAATGGAAAGTGGAACCATAATATATCTAAAAATCCGAAGGAAGCCGGCGCCATCTATATTTGCTGCGATAAGATGACTATCAAGTTCACAAAGTTGATATGGATCACTTTACACTAAATGGAAAACGCGACAAAAAAGTGAAGGTAATAGCAAGAAAATGCAGATAATAAACCCGCACCGCATCTGATACTTGTGCTAATATTCAATATAATCTGATATAAAAGGGAGGCTTAAATAGGAAGCGCTTACAACAGGAAAGTAGTTTGTGATTGATTGAATTAAGAGGCATCAAGGTAGATTTATAAGGGAAGAGGAAGCTGAAATAACTATTAATTTAGATCTTAAAGAAAGGTAGAAATGAAAAAATTAGGGAGATGGAAAACGTTGAAGATAATGAATCTTATCAACTATCAACTTTTAAAACTCAGGGGGAAAGTATAAGATGTGGGGGAAAACCAAAAAGATAGTTATATGGTTATTAATTGTTTTTTTAGTGTCAGGTATTGGGATTCAAAATCCTGTAGTTAAAGCATCGGAAGAAGAGTATTCCATTAGTTCGCCTGAAACTTTTATCTATAATACAGATATAAGTGATAATAAACGTCGTCAATTATTTAATGATAATTGGAAGTTTTTTCATGGTGACCAAAGTAATGCCGAGTTGAATGCATACGATGATTCAAATTGGGATGATGTGCAATTGCCACATGATTACAGTTTGAGTCTGCCATACAGCCAAGTAGGTGAAGCAGAGAGTGGTTATAAGCTTGGTGGTATTGGCTGGTACCGTAAGGCATTTACACTTGGTGAAGCCATGAAGGACAAGCGTGTTGTTGTTGAATTTGGTGGCGTTTATATGAATGCAAGTGTGTATATTAATGGACATAAATTGGGTGACCATCCAAATGGATATACACCATTTGCATATGATTTAACTGACTACATCAATTATGACGGGGAAAACGTGCTTGCGGTTCGTGTGGATCATAAATTTCCATCAAGCCGTTGGTATTCAGGAAGCGGTATATACCGTAATGTGCATCTAACGACAACAGATGATGTTCATGTTGATCATTATGGGGTTCAAGTGTTAACTCCAAATCTTAAAAATCAAGTAGGTAAAGATGTTGATGTAAAAGTTAACGCCACAATTATGAATCGGTCATCTGAAGATGTGAATGCAGTTGTAAAACAAAGCATTCGTAAAAAGGGTTCAGAAGATAATATAGTTAGTGAACAAAGCGGCTCATTAAAAGTAAATGCCAATGACTCAGTGTCATCAAGTGTTTCTTTGAAAATAAATAAGCCAACACTTTGGTCCTTATCTAATCCACACTTATATGAAATAGTTACAGAAGTGTTAGTGGATGATAAAGTGATTGATGAATATGTAACGGACTATGGTTTTAGAACTTTTGAATTTAAAACAGATACAGGGTTTTATTTAAATGGAGAAGCCGTTAAATTAAAGGGTGTAAGTATGCACTCTGATCAAGGAGCATTGGGTGCAGCTGCACATTATCGCGCGATGGAACGCCAGGTCGAAATCTTGTTAGATATGGGTGTCAATGCAATCCGTGTTACACACAACCCTGCTGCTGATGAACTCATTGAAATTGCCAATCGAAAAGGGATGCTCATCATTGATGAAGCATTTGATACATGGGTAGGTAGCAAAAATGGGAACAACAATGATTATGCTGGATGGTTTAAAAAATCGGTTGGCGATAATCCATTATTGGGTGCAAGTGCAGATATGACATGGGCAGAATTTGACATTAAGACAATGGTTCGCCGTGGAATTAACGCGCCATCTATCATTAGCTGGTCAACAGGTAATGAAGTGATGGAAGGTAACAGTGGTCCATATAATGAATATCCAGAAATTTTAAAGAATCTTGCAACATGGGTTGCAGAAGTTGACCAAACTCGTCCAGCTACAATTGGTGACAACAAACTTAAAGCAAATTGGAGTGAGGCAATAAGCTTTGGTAACAAATTGACAGAACTTGGTGGCATTGTTGGTTTTAACTATGCAGATGGAAATCAATTTGACCAATTTCATAAAAATTACCCAGAATGGAAAATGTATGGTGCAGAAACAGCATCATCGATCAATAGTCGTGGTGTTTATAAACCTTCAAATTATAATAAACACTTAACATCATATGATGAGTCAGCTGTGGGATGGGGAAAACTTTCAGCGGATTCATGGTATTCCATTATTACCCGTGACTTTATGGCGGGAGAATTTGTTTGGACGGGCTTTGACTATCTTGGAGAACCAACACCTTGGAATAACGTGGGTTCGGGTGCTACAGGTGGTTGGCCTTCACCAAAATCAAGTTATTTTGGGATTGTTGATACAGCAGGTCTTCCAAAGGATCGTTTCTACTTCTATCAATCACAATGGAATGAAGATGTAAATACGCTTCATATCCTTCCAGCTTGGAAAGAAGATATGGTCGAAATCGATGGTAAAGGGAATGTTCGTGTTGATGTTTATAGTGATGCAAGGAGTGTTGAATTATTTTTTAAAAATGCTGAAGGTGAAGAAAAATCACTGGGCAAGAAAACATTCACACAATACACAACAGATGCAGGATATACTTATCAGGTATACGAGGGTAGTGATAAAAAAGGTCAAGATTTCAGAAACCTCTATCTAACATGGAATGTTCCTTATGTAGATGGAACAGTCTATGCTAAGGCCTATGATGAAAATAACAAAGTCATCACTGATACACAAGGCCGTGACAGTGTTACTACATTTAAAGAGGCATCTGAACTAAAACTTAAAGCAGATCGAAAATCGATTGTGGCTGATGGACGTGACTTGTCCTATATTACAATTGATGTTATCGATAAAAATGGTGATATCGTTGAAGATGCTGCAAATTTAATTAATGTAAGTGTAAGTGGTGAAGGGAAACTGATGGCACTTGACAATGGTGACCAAGTGGATCATGAACCTTATGACAGTGGCAAACGTAAAGCATTTAACGGTAAACTGGTTGCTATTGTAAAATCAACAACTAATGCAGGAAGCATGACACTTAATGTTGAGGCTGATGGAATCAAAGGTCAAAGTATAACCATTACAACCACACCTAATCCCGAAGAATCAACAGAAAAATATGTCATTGGGTATACAATGCCTAAAAATTACTATGTGAAATTAGGATACCAACCAAGACTTGTTTCAGAAACAAAGTTACTTTTAAGTGATGGAACTGAAGAAACGCATCCAATTACATGGGAAATTGAAGAAAACATGTTCAATAAACCTGGAACTGTTAACGTTGTAGGACATGTCGATAAGTATGATCTTCGTGTCTTAACAAATGTTACAGTTATTGAATCAGTAGGTGCAATTCTGAACTATTCACTAGCCACTGCGACAGGAGTTGACAATGTTAACTTACCTTCAAGTAGGCCTCTTGTTTTAGAGAATGGTGATGTTTTACAAACTGAATTCCCGGTAGAATGGGAAACTCAAGATGCTAAAAACTATAAAAAACCAGGACTTGTAACCATTAATGGAATTTCAACAGTGTTTGGTGAAACAATTCCTGTAACTGCGTCCGTTCGAGTTAATGATGCAGAGGTTACGCTAGGTGATAATATAGCGGGTAATAAATTAACATTAACACAAGATATACCAACAGAATTGCAATCTGATAGTTTAGAAGCGATTATCGATGGTAATACAGGATTCAAAACGGTTGAATCAGGACCGAACCCATCAGTTTGGACAAACTATGATATGGCTCAAACAGGACATAACAAGGCAGAAATTATTTTCACATATGCAACTGCACAATTCTTAGGATCTGCAGACTTATACTTCTATCAAGATGATTGGGCTGCACGTTTACCTGAAAATGTTGAACTATATTGGTCCAATGAAGGTACAGAGGATGCAAACTGGACAAAATTGGAAAACGTAATAGAAACTCGTGGAGAAACATCAAAAGGTACTCCAAATATTACAAAAATTAATTACCGTTTCAATGGTGTTCCGGCTGTTGCGTTTAAGATCGTCTTAACGAGTAATCCTGGAACCAATAGTGCTGGTAAAAAATTAGCGGTCGGACTTTCAGAGGTAGAATTACGTGTTGAACATAGTTCGCTTAAAGTAAATGCCGAGGCAACACTTGATGATTTACTACTCAATGGTAACAGTGTCCCACCTAAAGAACTGAAAGATAAAGTGATTAACACTGAATACCAAAAAGCAGTTGTTGAAGCAGTTAGTGATAAAAACGTTGCAGTAACAGTACTGAAACAATACAAAAATGTGATTCGCATTATTACAGAATCGGAAGATCATTTAACCAGAGATATCTATACGGTTCATTTAGATCAACCTACACCCGATGTGGATTTACCTGCAGATGATGATTCCCGAGACTATCCATATGGAAAAACTACGGCAACCGCTGGGGATTACCACAAAAATCACGCAACAGAAGGTGACCCTAAATTTGCAGTGGATAACAAAACATCTACAATATTCCATACTCCATGGGGTGGGACAGATAAATCAAACTTTTGGATTACCTTGGAGATGGAAGAAGTAACAGAAATTGATGCACTCCGTTATTTATCACGTAGTGGCAATAGTAATGGTATTGTAAACGAGTATAAAGTTGAAATTTCTTTAGATAATGAAACATGGGAAGAGGTATCAGTTGGTAATTGGTCAAGTAAAACGGATACATGGTCTATTGCAAAATTCGACGAACCAAAAGAAGGTAAATTCGTACGACTCACAGCCTTGTCAACCTACGGTGATGGAGCTCAAGCTAATCGATTTATGTCAGCAAAAGAAATTAGACTTCGTAAACCAGCTGTTGGAAAGGAATCATTAGAAAGTGCAGTAGTTACACTTGATCAAGATGTGTTTTCATATGATGGAAAAGGAAAGACTCCTAAAGCAACTGTAACGTTAGATTCTACAGTACTTGAAGAGGGCATCGACTATCGCGTCGCATATGGAAATAACGTTGAAGCGGGCGAAGCCAAAATCATAATTACAGGTATTGTAAAATACGAAGGCACCTTAGAAAAAGTATTTAACATCCTAGACAAAATTGAACTAGAATCCTTAGTCACGGAAGCTAAGAAGCTTAACCCGGAGGATCACTCAGAAGACTCCGTTAAAGTTCTAAATGATGCAATTGAAGTGGCAGAAGAAGTACTAGAAAAGGCAACAACTCAGGTAGAACTGGACGAAGCACTTGCTATGTTAGAAGAAGCCATTGAGAATCTTGAAACGATTGAAAATGTGATAGCTTCTGCAGTGGTCAACCAGTTGAAAGGAAATCAGAATGAATTGGTCATCACCGTCGAAGAAGTCTATGCAGACGGTAAAGGAAGCGGGACTTTGGCTGAGACCATTCTCATCGAAAAAAATGCAGAGGGAATTTACCAAGTGGGACGGTACGATGTATTCGTCAACACTAAAGGCAATACAAAGGTCTTTGAAATCTATATCATCGAATAGCAAAAAAACGGTTCAGCCTTAGGGTTGAGCCGTTTTTTTCTAACATCAGAATGGGAGTGGTGGCTGCTTTTGGGAAAGGAATTGCCCTCTTGCTGTTTGTAGGGCGGAAAACCCTGAAACCAGCAGGAGGGCAAGAAGGCAATAATTAATTCCTATTTTCTACTCTACGTATAGGCCAACTACCCCTTCACAGAACCTGCAAGGAGTCCACGAACAAAGTATTTGCCGAGGAAGATATATACGAGCAAGGTAGGTAGGGCTGCAAGTAAAGCTCCCGCCATTTGCACATTCCATTGAACAATTTGACTACCTGATAGATTTTGTAAGGCGACCATGATAGGCTGTTGGTCAGATGTCGTGATCGTCACCGCAAATAAGAACTCATTCCAAATGTTTGTAAATTGCCAGATGGCAACGACAACAAATCCTGAAATGGAAAGTGGGACCATAATATATCTAAAAATTCTCACGAAGCCAGCTCCATCAATTTTTGCTGATTCAATCATTTCATCAGGAATATTGGCGTAAAAGTTCCTGAACATGAGTGTTGTAATCGGAATCCCATACACAACATGCACAAAAATGAGTCCAGTAATCGTGTTATAAAGTCCGACCTCACGTAAAAATTGAATCATTGGAATTAAAATACTTTGGTATGGGATAAACATCCCGAATAGAATCAAAGTAAATAACGTGTTGGCCCCTTTAAAGCGCCATTTCGATAATACATAACCATTTAATGCACCTAATAGAGCGGACAGCAACGTCGCGGGTACGACTAAATAAATCGAATTAAGAAAATTAGGGACAAGCTTTTCAAAGGCTACCTGGTAGCTGCTAAAGTCGAGTGTCGCAGGTAATTTCCACATCTGGCTTAATGAGATTTGATCAAGCGGCTTGAGGCTAGTCACAATAATCACGTAAACGGGCATTAAATAAAAAAGGCTGAGGCCAATTAAAACAAGGTAAAGCAAAGGTCGAGTAACTGTTTTAATGGTCATTATGCTTCACCCTTTCTACTTGAGATCAAATACGGAACAATAAAAATGGCAACTGAGATTAACATGATGATTGCAATGGCAGCCCCATTTGCGTAATAATTACCGCGGAATGTCGTTTCAAACATGTATACACCTGGAACGTCAGTCACAAAGTTTGCCCCAGGACCGGTCATCGCATAAATTAAATCAAATATCTTAAGTGAGATATGGGCCATAATAATCACGACACTCACCGTAATTGGACGTAGCATTGGGAGAATAATCTTTGTGTAAATTTGAAATTCATTTGCACCGTCCATACGTGCAGCTTCTCTAACTTCATCAGGTATTCCGCGTAGTCCCGCAAGATACATGGCAAGCGAGAATCCCGTCATTTGCCAAACTGCGGCAATGATTACAGCGATGATAGCAAATGGAATCCCAAACTCAATTTTCCCCCAATTAAATCCAAATAGGATCTCGGTATTTGTATACCATTTTGAATTAAGTCCGATTTTTTCTAAAAATAAGTTCACACCCGTGGAAGGATTTAACAACCACTGCCATACGACTCCCGTTACAACAAAAGATAAGGCCATTGGGAAAAAGAAAATATTACGGAAGATGGGCTCCCCTTTTAATAGACTTTGGTCAAGCAATATAGCTAAAAGCTGTCCAATTACGATTACAGCGCCGATAAATAAAACCGTAAAGACAAGTGTGTTTCTTAAATCCGCTTGGAAACGGAAGTCTCCAAATAAATAGAGATAGTTTTTCGGGCCGGCAAATGACATATCAGGAACAAGTGAATTCCAATTACTAAGAGAAACGTATCCAGTCCATCCAATAAACCCATAAACAAAAATGACAATTAGGAGAATAGAGGGTAAAAGGAAGCCGATGGCCAGTAATTGATCTGTATTGAATACACGTTTCTTTTTCGGAGGGATTTCTGCTTGTTTTTGAGTGGATTTCCTCGACTGTTTCGCTAGTTCCATAGATAATCCTCCTTTATAGTAAAAGAAGGGGTGAGAGAGCTCTCATCCCCTTCATAGACTTATTTTAATTCAGCAGCAGCTGAAGTAAGTGAATCTGTAAATTGACCCACATCCTGTTGTGTAACGAAAATGTTAACAGCTTGGTTTACCTTTGTTAGGAATCCTTCTGCAGCTGCAGAACCGTGTGCTAAGCTTGGTGCTAATTTAGCAGACTTAAAGTCTTCAATTGTATCTTTTCCGTACTGGTCGTATTTTGATACATCAGAATCTATACGTGCAGGGATAGACCCTTTTAATGGATTAAATACATCCTGCCCTTCAGTAGATCCTAATACAGATAAGAATTTCTTTACATCCTCAGAATTGGAGAGTCCTTTTGGTAATCCAAATGTATCTGTAATGACCATGAACATTCCATCTGTGTCAGGAGTTGGAATATATCCGAAGTCTTCGTTTACTGTCAATTTTAAGTCATTAACAAAGTAACCCTTCGCCCAGTCACCCATGACGTTCATAGCAGCCTCACCATTTGCAACTAACTGTGAAGCATCCTGCCAGTTACGAGAAGCGTGGTCTTCATTGATATATCCAAGCATTTTCTTGAAAATCTCAGTAGCCTCAATAACCTTTGCATCGTCAAAAGTTATTTCTCCTGTCCAAAGCTTTCCATAACCATCTGTGCCAAGTACCCCTAAAAGAACAGATTCATATAGCTGAGTAGCTGTCCAAGGCTCTTTATCTCCTAATGCTAATGGGGTAATTCCTTTTGCTTTTAAAGCATCTGCAACCTTGAAGAATTCATCAAAAGTAGCTGGTGCCTCAAGTCCATTTTCTTCAAACACATGCTTGTTGTACCAAAGCACGTTCCCACGGTGAATATTAACTGGAACTGAATAGATTTTGCCATCTTTAGTAACCATATCAATTAAATCTTGTGGGAATTTATCGCCCCATCCTTCAGCTTCATAAAGATCGT
Organism: Bacillus sp. JJ1521; assembly: GCF_036965165.1. Lineage (NCBI taxonomy): Bacteria > Bacillati > Bacillota > Bacilli > Caryophanales > Bacillaceae > Bacillus > Bacillus sp. JJ1521. The sequence continues at coordinate 40,211 of NZ_JBALOX010000001.1, forward strand.
TTAGTGGTTCCATTTTTCCAGCGGCAACCCAACCATCGTTGAGTTCAGCACCACCATGAACCTGGAATGTAGCCGGTGGATCATCCCCTTGCATACGGCTTGCAAGAACAGCCTTTGCATTTGTTCCGGCTCCACCTGCGACTGCAGCATTTTCAATTGGCACATCTGGATATTCTTCTTCAAACAATGTGATTAAAGCCTTTAATCCATCCTCTTCACCAGCACCTGTCCACCAGCTGAAGATATCTAGCTTTGCTTTGTTACCGTCTTTTTCTTTTGAGCCCGACTCAGAGCTACATGCTGCCATTGCAAAAACAAATACAAGTAACAGTGAAATGAGAAAACCCTTTTTCATGTAAAAATCCCCCTTAGTTTTGTTGGAAGCGTTAACAAATTAAATGTAACATGGATAAGAGGGCCGGTGAGAAAATACAATCTGCACTATTTTGCGAATACCTTCACTTTTTTGTGATAACAAAAAAATCAGCTTAATTTAATCTGATCGGAAGTTTATTTCAATGTAATACTTCGATATTCGGATGGTGACATACCCGTGTATTTTTTAAACACCCGGCTAAAATAATTCGGGTCCTTGTAGCCAACAGAATAGCAGATTTCCTTTAAACTTTTACTAGGGTCATCCATTTCCTTTTTGGCATGGTTAACCCTTACCGATGTGACGTAGTCAATGAAAGTGACACCCATCTTTTCTTTAAAAAGCTTACTGAAATGATAGGGACTAAGTTCAACATATTCGGCTACTTCCTCAAGTGTAAGAGATTCATAGTAACGCAAATCAATATACTTTTTGGCTTTTATTAGCATCCCATGGATTTGATCGTTTTTCCAATGTTCAGTTGAGTGTGTATGATCCTCACTGATGGATGTGATTCCTTCCTTTTGAGCGAGAGCCAGTAATTCTTTCATACGACTTTTGAGTTCGGTTTGGGCTTCGGCCTGCCGTCTTTCATCCTCAATCTCTGCTTTCACTCTACCAATTGCGGCAAAAATATCGGCTTTACTGCTTGGCTTTAATATGTATTCCTTCACACCTTGCTGCATCACTTCTTTTGCATATTCAAAAGTGTTAAAGGCAGATACCATAATGAATTTAATGTTAGGGTGTAATTGTTTTATTTGCCTGACAGCATCAACTCCATCAATCCCGGGCATTTTAATGTCCATGAGCATCAAGTCTGGCTGGAGCTGTGTAGCCTTCTCGATGGCAACTCTTCCATTTTGCGCCTCACCGATGACTTCAACATCTGTACATTCCGTCTTAATAATTTTTGTAATCGCCTTTCGTTCAAATAATTCGTCATCGACAATAATAACCTTAATCATGATCAGTCTCCTCTTTATTATCATAAGGAAGCAAAAGTCGAAACGTAGTTCCGCTATCTTTTATAGACTCAATTTCAACAATACCAGTTCGCTTATAAAATAACTGAAGTCTTTGAATAACATTTTTTACCCCAATCCCAGTTGAATGACCGGTTGATTCTTCATGCATAACAATATCCTCTTGTGAAGTTCCGTCTGCAATTTGTCTAAGCTTAGTTAGCGTATTCTCATCCATCCCTGCTCCATTATCCGAAATCTCCACATGGATCCGATCTGACTCATGGAATACCTTTAGCTTGATGATTCCACCATCCTCTTTCGATTCAATCCCATGAATAAACGCATTTTCGATGATTGGCTGGAGGGAGAGTGATGGTATTTCAATGTTTAAGCAATCAGGGTCAACGTCCAATTTAAAATCAATCCGTTCTCCAAACCGAGTCCGTTGTATATAAAAATACTCTTTCACAATCTTGACTTCGTTAAATAGAGTCGAAGATTTATGTAAATCCCCTAGATTGTAGCGAAGCAATGCTGCAATGGCCTCAATTAACCTTGATGTGTTTTGTGCCTCTTCTAAATAGGCCATTTTTGAAACTGTATTAAGAGTATTGAACAAGAAGTGGGGATTGATTTGGTTCTGAAGGCTTTTTAACTCCATTTCCTTGAGTAGTTTATCCAGCTCTGATTGTTGCTTAATTTCGCTTACCAATTGACGAATGTTGAGTCTCATTTGATTAAAGGTATTAGTTAACAGTTTAAACTCATCATTGGTTGTCACCTTGATTTCATCACCAGAAAAGTTTCCTTCTGAGATTTCATTGGCAGCCTCAGATAATTGGCGAATCGGCTTGGTAATTCCGCCTGATAACCACATGGCAAGAAGCAAACTCAACAATAATGTTGACCCAAAAAGGGATATTCCCATTAAATTAAAATAGCGGTTTTGCTTTTCAATTTCTTCATAGAATAATTGATAATCTGTCAGTTCGTTATTGACTAATGACAATGTTGTTTCTTGGATAAAGCCTGCAAATTTCGTAGCCTCATTAAGGTGTGTGGAGTACCGATTAATCTCTTTTTTCTGGAACATGCCAATCGTTAAATCGGTAGCCTCAATGTAACTACTAATCATATTTTTATAATTCGATAGAGTAATGGCGTTATTTTCATTTGAAAGCTCACTAATCAATTGCCCCTGATAAGTTAATAGCTGTTTTCTAGCCCGAAAATATTCCTTGAGAAAAGTGTCTTCCTCTTCAACGATATAGGATTGCACTTTTTCGTTGACGAGATGAACTTGCTGTGAAATATCATTCAATAATAGAAATTTTTCAAAGCTATCATCATACTCTGAAACAATTTTCTCACTGCTTTTATAAAACAAAAAGGCAACAGCATTCAAAATAATGAAGATAATCATAAAATAAAGAAGTAATTTCGTCCGAATTCGAATGATCATGATGGATCCATCCTTATAATGCTTTTTGAATCAAGTGGCAGGTCTGAAGCCCGAATAATCCTGGTCTCTGTATGTACCATATTAGGAACGCCTTGTCCTTCAATTAAGTCAATCATCATTTGAACGGATTGATATCCCATTTTATAAGGCTCCTGCATGACAGTAGCGTCGATTGTGCCTTTTTTCATATAATGAATGGTATCCTCGATGGTATCAAACGCAAGAATATAAATTTGGTCTTGTTTTTGATAATGTTCAACAACCTGCGCAATTCCGATGCCGTCTAATGCGCTTGTTCCATAAAAGGCAGTAACCTCTGGATGTTCTTTAAGGATTTTGTTAGCTGCCTCTGCTGCCCGAACCCTTGTGATATTTGACTCTTCAATGGTGATGATATTAATCCCTTCGGCGTGCTGTGTCGCATCCTTAAATCCTTGAACACGAAGCTGCTGGTGAGAAGCATCGAAGTTTCCAGTAATAATCGCGACATTTGCTTTCCCACCTGTATCTTCAATCAAGGCCTGACCAGCAATAAAGCCAGAATAGTAATTATCGGTACCTACATAAGATGACCGTTTACTCGTTGCAGCATCGGTATCTACAGTAATCACCGGGATCCCCTTTTCAACTATCTGGTTAATTAGTGGGGTAAATTGTTCTTCTTGAAGACCTTGTGTTAAAATACCATCCACCCTTGAGGCAGTAGCCATCTCTAGCGTCTTAATATGCTCTTCCGTATTTGCTTGGATTGGACCGATATATTCAAGAACGACATTTAAATCCTTAGCCGCCTCTTTCGCTCCATTTTCAACCAGGCGCCAATAGTCATTATCGAGCTCCTCTGGAATAAGCACAAAATGATAGCGAGGCGCCTCGCTTGTTGCTGTTTCAGCTTGGTTACCAAAATGAAAAATTTGATAGGCATAGTAACAGGTCAGGGATAAGGTAACGAGAAAAAATACCATCCCAATGCTATAAAGGAACTTTGAAAGAGTAGACAGAGCAAAATCCACCTCCTAATTGAAAGCGTTTGTATACTATTTTAGCGATAATTAATTAGGGTGTATATGAATTATTAGGTAAAAAGAAAAACTGCCCTTTTGTTTTTGGGCAGTTTTTTAAGATTATTGTTCTTTTTCTCCTATTTCATTTCCTGTCGTGTATTCGTAGCTTGCTTCATAGCCAGATTCCCTTGCCTTTGGTCCCTTCGCCGCCTTGTACTGACTGTGAGTGGATTGACCGACTCTGTTTTTCTTTTTAGCCAATTTGAGTGCCTCCTTTATTGGCGCTTGTTTAAGTTTTCCTGTGCCATGCGAATCATTTCTTTAACCATATTGCCACCGATGTTTCCGCCTACTTTGCCGGCCTGTTTGGATGTAAGGTTGCCATTGTAATTATCATTTAACGGAATCCCTAAATCCCTTGCGACCTCGTATTTTACACTGTCAGGATTTGCTGGATCTGTTTTGTACCCCTGTTTCTTCATTACGCTAGCTTTTAGTTGATCAAGTTCTTCTCTTGCCTCTGGAACGAGTGGTCGACGTTTTCTTCGAGCCATTTTGAACTCTCCTTTCGTGTTCTATTTTTTTATAGCATTCCCTAGTATAAATACTAGAAATTCGGTAAAACTTGGTAGTAACAACATTTTTTAAAATATTTTACGAAATTTAGTTTGAAATGCTTGTTTTTTGGCTAATCTAGTGATGTAATAGCTTATACGTAAGTTTAATAGGACGAATTTAGCCGAAAATCTTGCGAACCTATGAAAAAAGTGGTAAAAAGAATATGTGCTTATTTGGAGAGGAGAATTGAACAATGAACAAAACAGAACTAATCAGTGCAGTTGCTGAAAGTGCAGAACTATCTAAAAAGGATGCAACAAAAGCTGTTGACGCAGTATTTGAAGCAGTTCAAAATGCATTAAGCAGCGGAGATAAAGTACAATTAATCGGATTCGGTAACTTCGAAGTTCGTGAGCGTGCAGCTCGTAAAGGCCGTAACCCACAAACTGGAGAAGAAATCGAAATCGCAGCTAGCAAAGTACCTGCTTTCAAACCAGGTAAAGCTCTTAAAGACGCAGTTGCTGGTAAGTAATTTTACATAATTTCTGCGTAAAATGCCCCTCAGAGACGATCTGAGGGGTTTTTTCATGACTTTAGACTAGTTGCCCTATACAAATTGCTAGATTGTCAAAATGTGAGTTTGACGCACCTCCTTCTACGTGGGAAAATAAAGGTATCGATTTTTATAAAGGTAGTGAAGGGATGCAAAAGAGAGTCAATTGCTTAAAATGCAAACATTTTTACACGACATGGGACCCGAAATTTCCAAGGGGTTGTCGCGCCTTCGGTTTTAAGACGCAGGCGATGCCTTCAGTCACAGTGTTTAGATCCTCTGGAGCACATTGTATGAAGTTTGAGGAAAGGCAATTGAAGACGAAGCAGAAGCCTTCCTACAACGTAGATATTCGGGCATAGGAGTTGAAATTTGTGAATATATCTGTAGGTAAGATTTTAGATAAAATGCAGCAAGAATTGCAGACGGCAAAAGGTGAAGCAAGTGAACAAAAGGTGAGAGAGCGGTTAATGGCGATTAAAACTTTATGTGACCTTGTGTTGGATGAGGCGCAAGCTGAGGTTAGACGCGTTGAGACTGTACCAGTGCAGCCGCTGCAGCAGGTTGTGCAGTCAATTCCGGCGACGCAGCCAACAACGATTCAAAACGCAACGAAATTGAAAGAAGCCGACGCGAATGGAGACTCTCTATTTGATTTTTAGAGGGTCTTTTTTGTGGGACTTTAGGCTTTGTCCGATATCCACGATTCTTTGTCCGATAAAATTAGATTAATGTCCGATATATTAAAAAGTTTGTTCGATATCTTTAAAATAGGTGAGCGGCGATTGTTATAGTACTGAAAATACCTCCAGGTCAACATTACACCTGGAGGCTTTGAAGAAAGATTTCTCTTTTTTTATAAAGTTCATGTGCTGTTTCGATGCTGCAACGCTCAAATCGGATCATTCCACCAGGTGCTAGCTGAGCAATTTTAAATACATCAACTGAAATGACCGTCGCGATTCGCGGATAGCCTCCGGTTGTTTGTCGATCGGCTAACAGGATGATGGGTTCGCCACTGCTTGGCACCTGGATGCCACCAAGCGGGATGGCGTCAGATGCGATTTCGGCCTTGCCTTTATGCTGTAGTGGTTTTATCCCTTTTAAACGGTACCCCATTCGATCACCTTGGACGGCTCGATAATGATCCGAGAAAAATTGCTCAATTGAATCTTCTGTAAAATAATCTTCATGTGGTCCCGGAATGGCACGGATTTTTACTTCTTTACCGAAACTCGGAATAAGGTGGCGCGAGAGCCCTGTATTTTTTCGAGAAATACCCACTTGACCAAATAAAATATCCCCATCTTTGATCTCCGTTCCGAGTTTTGCCTTTGCGTAATACGATTTACTTCCGAGTACTTCCTCGGCCTCAAATCCACCAGCAACCGCTAAGTATGCGCGAGTTCCCGAGACGGGTTTTCCAAACCGAATCATGTCCCCTTTTTTCACGACAAAGGATTTCCATAATGGCGCTTTGTTTCCGTTCACAGTCATGGTTAAGTCGGCGCCGCAAACTGCGAGTGTAAGCAAGTCTGCTTCAACAAGTAATGTTGGTCCGATCATGGTAATCTCGAGAACAGTTTCACCCTTTGGGTTACAAACAAGAATATTCGCTAGTTGGCTCGAATAGGAGTCCATTGCACCACTTGTGACTACGCCAAATTGTTGATACCCAGAGCGTCCAAGGTCCTGAAATGTGGTATAAAGCCCTTTTTTAAGAACGGTAAAAAGTGGTTGTCCCATTTTAATCACCTGATTGCCTTAATTTTGATGCCTTCATTGGTAAGGGCGCTACGTAATTTTTGCACAAATTGAAGTGCATGGGTGTTGTCGCCGTGAACGCAAATCGAGTCTGTTTTAATCGGAATGACTTCACCAGTTGCGGTATGGACAGTTTGTTCTTTTACCATTTGTAGGACTTGTTTAATGGCATCTTGACTGTCATGAATGATGGCGCTTGGTTCGGTCCTTGGTGTTAAGGTTCCGTCCGATTGATAGGTTCGGTCGGCAAACACCTCAGAGACTGTTATTAGGCTGTATTTTTCCCCGGCTTCGACTAACTTGCTGCCAGAAAGTCCATATAGCGCAAGTGTGGGGTCAAATTTGGCAATGGCTCTTGCAATAGCCTCTGCTAGACTTGTATCGACCGCAGCCATGTTATATAGTGCCCCATGTGGCTTTACGTGTGAGAGCTTCACATCTTGCGCCTGGCAAAAGGCAGAAAGGGCGCCGATTTGATAGAGTATGAGATCATAGACGTCTGATGGTGAAACAGCCATTGCTCTCCTGCCGAACCCAACAAGGTCTTGGAACCCTGGGTGGGCACCGATGGCAACATCATATTTTTTCGCAAGCTCGACGGTCTGGTTCATCACATGGGGGTCACCCGCATGAAACCCGCAAGCAATGTTGGCGCTTGAAATTAAAGGGAGGACCTGCCCATCGTTGCCGATTTTATAGGCTCCAAAGCTCTCTCCTAAATCACAATTCAGATCGATTGTTTTCAATTTTGTTCACCTCAACCTTGAATTTATTTTCTTTTACTAGATTTTCATTTTCCTTAAATTCCTCGTCTGAAATCGGTGTAAAGCGCAGGTAGTCCCCTGCTTTGAGTAAAAATGGTTCCGATTTTTTAGGATCAAATAAAGGTACTGGGGTTCTACCAATGAGGTTCCATCCTCCCGGTGACTCGAGTGGGTACACCCCTGTTTGGTCACCGCCGATGCCCACAGCCCCTTTAGGAACCTTCAGTCTTGGGCTTGAAAGGCGCGGTGTCGCAAGCCGACTTGGGAGCCCTTTTAAATATGGAAATCCCGGTAAAAAGCCAATCATATAGACAAGATAGTCAACACTGCTATGGATGGAAATCACTTCTTCGGTCGATAGCCCAGACCTGAGTGCGACATTCTCAAGGTCCTCGCCATCGTAACAGGTCGGAATCATAATTACCTTTTTAGATGAAACTGCAGCTTCCGTAGAAATCCCGTCGCAAATCTCTGAAATCTGCTCTGAAAGATTTTTATAGGAAATGAGAATGGGATTGTAGTAAACAGTGATCGATTGAAATGCTGGGACAAGCTCAACGACCCCTTGTATCTTCATTTTTTCAATTTGTTTGGTAGTTTGCTGAATGTGCCTCTGTAAGTCCATAGATGCGGGCCTTTTGAAAAAAATCTGTAAGGCCAAGTCTCCAACTGGTAAAATGTCAAAGTCCATTACAAATCACCTCTTACTACTATCTTATAATGAATATGGTAAAATGAAATCACAATTTTAACATTATTCAGCACAAGTCTGAATAATGTTAAAGCCTCCGGCGGGGACATGCGATTTTCAAAGGAAACTTTTCGAGAAGTAAGATTAAAGATTAAGAACGCCACGTCCTGTGGCAACGTCTTTATNNCGCAGAGGCGTATTTGATGAAAGGATGGAGAATAAAAATGAAATTATTTTTAATATTGGGAGCGATTAATGCGTTTTTGGCAGTTGCGCTTGGTGCATTCGGGGCGCACGGATTAGAAGGAAAGATTACCGAAAAATATTTAAAAACATGGAACACAGCGGTTCAATATCAAATGTTTCATGCGATTGGCTTGTTTGTTGTAGCATTTTTGGCGGACAAGTTTTCACATGTGAGTCTTATTACAACAGCTGGCTGGAGCTTGTTCGTCGGGATTATTTTATTCTCAGGAAGCTTGTACGTATTGAGTGTATCGGGGATTAAAATCCTCGGTGCTATCACACCACTTGGCGGAGTAGCCTTTTTACTAGGCTGGGTATTATTGATGGTGGCTGCTGTCAAACACTTATAATTAGAAAAGTGCAAGACGCCATGAGTTGAGGAACATCGACTAA
>NZ_JBALOX010000001.1:49021-51650 GCF_036965165.1 Bacillus sp. JJ1521
CGATGTCAGCACTTCCTTTGCAAGTCAAGCATAAGATAAGCGCTGACAGAAGGTGCTTTTTACCTTCGTAAGCGATTAGCTTAGACCATAGAGCCGATGGCGCCTGAAACTAGACAACACTAATCGAAAAAGGAGCGTCGGCAGACACTCCTTTCTATTTTAGCGTGGTGGGTAATTGACTAAGCCTTGGCCACCGCCACCAAATGGGTATTGATATTCGATTTCTTCGTCAAATGTAATGTATTGTAGGTAAACCATTAATAACAGGTAGCGTCTGCCTGACTGTGGGTCACTTAAAATAAGGTGATCACGACCAGCAGCTTCGATAAGCCCTTTGAATACCTTTGCCTCGTTTGTGTTATCAAAGCCCATGTATACTGTCGCAAGCTTACCTTTGTTCAGGCGAAGAATGTTTTCGATATAGGATTCTTCAAGTGGAAGCATACCCGGTACATTTGATGCTACTCCACCGGTAGGAAATTGTGATGGCATTTGTGGTACCTGAAAGCCTCCTTGTTGCTGTTGAGACGGAAAGGTATATCCACCGAATTGCCTAGGATCCATATAGCCATCAAACTGGCCAAAGTTTTGAGGGATATACCCATACGCTGCATATGGATTTTGCGTTTGTTGATTGTCTTTACTCAATGTAAGCCCTCCTCAGATTGTTTTATACTTATCTCTCTAAAAGTGAATTGCCTTAATATACACCTGGGCAATCCTCCTGTGTAGGTTGGTAGAAGCAGTGTGCTTTAAACCTTCCTACGTTCCACTGGTTAAACCATTGTGCCGGACAGTTTCCTGAAGGTTCAAAAAACCACAAAGAAAACCTAGCTGGATGAAACCTTTCACCTTTTAGTACCCTTCGAGCAAGTGCAATTTCAATTGGTCGAGCGGCTTGGTAAAAATAGCCCTTTTGAGTTGCTTCAAAGCCCCCGGGACTTTGAAAGACCATTTTTCGAATCGAGGTAATATCTTTAAAGTCCAAACAACGAGATCTCGCCCGGTTTACCCCAACATTCCCTACTAACAGCATGCCTTGCTTTCCTTCACCCTCAGCCTCAGCCCGTAACAGCCTTGCTAATAGCTTTACATCTTCCTCCGTGTGCGCAACTACCGCCATCTTTTCACCTCACTTACAAAGAAGACAATGATCATGAAAAAATCTCATTACCAACTTATTGATGAGGTGAAAAATGGGTTCCTACTTTTTGATTATTTTTTGGGACTTTTCATTAGACTCTGGTGGATATATTTTGTGGATTCATCATTGAATTGTATGATTGAGGAAAAAGGATTATGAATATGGATGAAAAAAAAAGAGAGGCAGCCCTCTCTTTTTAATTAGTTTATGTGTAAAAATTGTGGTACTTTTTCTTCGGTTAAAATGTTTCCTACAAAGAAGGCTCCAAATTCACCATAGCGTGCACTTGCTTCGTCAAAGCGCATTTCATATACGAGCTTTTTGAATTGAAGGACATCGTCCGAGAATAGAGTTACGCCCCACTCGTAATCATCAAAGCCGACAGAGCCTGAAATGATTTGTTTAACGATTCCAGCATATTGGCGGCCAATCAGACCATGGCTACGCATAAGTTCTTTACGCTCTTCCATTGAAAGCATGTACCAGTTATCATTGCCATCACGGCGCTTATCCATTGGATAGAAGCACACATAGTTGTTTTTCGGAAGGATTGGGTATAAGCGTCCACGTACATAAGGATTTTGATACGGATCTTCATTGCTTTCTCCTGCCAAATAGTTACTTAATTCAACAACAGACACATATGAGTATGTAGGAATTGTATATTCAGCTAGTGTTGTTTTATTAAATTCAGTTTCGATTTCATTGAGTTCTTCCATCGTTGGGCGAAGGGTCATCATCATGAAATCAGCCTTTTGACCAACGATTGTGTATAATGCATGACTTCCTTGGTTTTCACTTTGTGTTTTATTCCATTTCTCTACTAAGCCAAGAAATTCTTCGATTGCTGCTTGGCGCTCGTCACTAGAAAGTGTTTTCCAAGATGTCCAGTCGATTGAGCGAAAATCATGAAGAACATACCAGCCATCAAGTGTTTGTGCTGCTTCAGCCATTGCTATCACTCCTTGTATTTTTCTTATAATCAGATGCGCCTTGGCGTATTTGCGCCCAGATTTTTTCGAGCTTGGCTCGAAAAGATTCCTTTAAAAATCTGTGGCATCCGCCGGAGGCTAAACTTTATTCAGCCATGGTTGGTGTATCTATTGTTTTATTCATACCATTTTGCGTTCACCTTAATTTTAAAGTAGGTTCATGCTGAATAAAGTTATGTATTCAACCACTACTATATCACAGTTTCCCCTATAGAAAAGTGAATAAACCCTAGACAATTTTGTGAACACAAACGAGTGTGAGTAATTTGTCAGGTTGTTGGGGAAATTGAAGATAGTGTCATAATACTGTCACAGGATTTCTGAGGCTTTTTGGTTTGCATTTTGTGAAAAAAGCCGTATCCTTATGGTTGGCAGTTTAAACTTATTTAGTTGAAGTCCAATACTTCTAGTAAAAAAAGTTAAAGCCTCCGGCGGATGCCACGATTTTTCAAAGGTAATTTTTCGGGCGGTGAGTTCAAAGACTAAGAACGCC
>NZ_JBALOX010000001.1:51672-81887 GCF_036965165.1 Bacillus sp. JJ1521
AAAAATCGGGCGGCAAATACGCCAAGGCGTATTTAATTGGGCTAAGAAAAGCCTATCTTACATATAACGCATTTCTATTGATATACAAGGAGGATGTAAAAGTGAGCGATTTATTTACTCAATTAAAAGAAAAGGTATCTGGAAAGGACATGAAAATTGTGTTTCCAGAAGGACTAGATGAACGAATTTTAACAGCAGTAAGCCGTTTGGCAAGCGAAAAGGTACTTGTGCCAGTTGTAATTGGTGATAAGTCTGCAGTTGAAAGCAAAGCGAAGGAAGTAGGCGTTTCACTCGATGGTGTGGAAATCTATGACGCGGAAACATACCCAGAGTTCGATCAGTTAGTAGCTTCATTTGTTGAAAGACGTAAAGGAAAAGCAACTGAGGAAGATGCGCGTAAGATCCTTAAGGATGAAAACTACTTTGGAACCATGCTTGTGTACACTGGTAAGGCACACGGTCTTGTAAGCGGTGCGGCACATTCCACTGCAGATACGGTTCGCCCTGCTCTTCAAATTATTAAAACAAAGCAAGGTGTAAAAAAGACTTCCGGTGTGTTTATCATGGTTCGCGAAGATGAGAAATATGTATTTGCAGACTGTGCAATCAATATTAATCCGGACAGCCAGGATTTAGCAGAAATCGCAATTGAGAGTGCGAATACTGCGGATATGTTCGATATTGAACCAAGAGTGGCAATGCTAAGCTTCTCAACAAAGGGATCTGCAAAGTCTCCTGAAACGGAAAAGGTAGTAGAAGCGGTTAAGATTGCAAAAGAAATGAATCCTGCCTTAGTATTGGACGGAGAATTCCAATTTGATGCAGCATTTGTACCATCTGTAGCAAAGAAAAAAGCACCTGATTCCATAATCAAGGGTGACGCTAATGTATTTGTTTTCCCAAGCCTAGAAGCGGGGAATATCGGCTATAAAATCGCACAGCGTCTCGGTAATTTTGAAGCGGTCGGTCCAATTTTACAGGGCTTAAATCAGCCGGTAAACGATCTTTCACGCGGATGTAATGCCGAAGATGTGTATAAGCTTGCCTTGATTACAGCAGCGCAAGCGTTATAGGAAATGAGAAATGGCCATGTCGTAGGACATGGCCATTTTTATATAAGGGCATATTTCCGGGCTATTGACAGTAAATCTAGGATAGTGACAGTAAATTTCAAATAGTGACAGTAAATCAGGGATAGTGACAGTAATTTTGAAATAATGACAGTTATAAGCCTTGGCGCACCCACCCGAACTACAAAATCAAATACCCCATTCCATTATTAATACGTTTTTAAGAAGCTTAACATGTTCTTCTCCAATTTTATCAGCAAGTTGCTGTTCAATCTTCATTTTAAGAGCCTCATTTTTCTCGTAGCATTCATCACCAAATGGCGTTAATTCAATCCGTTTTTCCTTTTTATTGTTTTCAACATCCATTACGTTGACAAGTCCTTTTGCTTTCAAATTTTTAATAAATTTGTGAGTAGCCTGCCTTGAGATGTCTACATTCTTTGATACATAGGCAATCGTTGGTTGATTTTTATAGATTCTCGACATGATGTACCATTCGGAGTTTGAAATTGCAATATCGCTAGTTTCATTCCACAATTTTTCCGCAAGAAAGCGAAGTTGGTTATGTCTTTCGCTTAAAGTGTCTAGTAAATCGAGATTTTCTAGTTTTTGGTCCATGATTTCACTTCCACATTTTTTAATCGCTATTACTATACATAAGGTATACACCAATGTCAACTCGGTTGACATTTAGAAATATTTGGGGTAAGATGAATATAGTCAACTAAGTTGACAATTCGCTGATAGGAGACTGGTAAGATGTTTAATATTGGGGATTTGGTTATTTATTCAACAATGGGGATTTGTCGAATAAATGACATATGTGAGAAAACATATGCTGGTATGACTCGGAATTATTATGTAATGAATCCGATTGAAGATGAAACTTTAATTATTCAGAATCCAGTGGACAATAATAAAATTATGATGAAAAAAATCATTGGTCGAAGCGAGGCTGAGGAAGTTTTAGAATCCTTCAAACTACCAGGAATTCAGTGGATTGATCACGGAAATGAGCGGAACAGAACCTATTCTGATATAGTTTCATCGGGCGATAGAAGGGGAATTTCAGATATTATTAATACGTTAATGTGCAAGAAGCACGAACTGGAATTGGAAGGCAAGAAAATTAGCGAACAGGACCGTAAACTTCTCCTTCATAATCAGAAAATATTGTTCAAAGAGTTAGCCATCACTTTGGACAAAACAGTTGATGAGGTATCTAAAAAGATAGATAGAATGATTAGTTATAAGATGAGTAAATCTTCACAACATGAAATAGCGAAATATATTAATTAAGTAAAAATGGGCTTTTAGGGCTCTTTTTTAATTTGTATGTTTTTAGAACATTCTCCGAAATATGTTATAATAAATTACTTTTAACTTTATTCAGCAAAGTCCACACTTCTATAAGTGGTAGGATGATGGTTATAAGAGTATTAATATTATGAGGGTTCTAACCTCGACTGAATAAAGTTAATGCCTCCGGCGGATGCCACAGATTTTTAAAGGAAATTTTTCGAGCAGTAAGATCGAAGACTAAAGACGTCACATCCTGTGGCAACGTCTTCATGACCCACATCGTGTGGGCCTAAAAATTCTGGCGCAAATTCGCAAGGCGCATTTGATTTAATAGGAGTATGCTGTATGACTGAAAGTCTTTTACACCAGCCGAAATGGCGGATTATTGATCAATCTAGTCTAGGCTATCAATTTGATGCATTACAATCGTTTGCGATAGATGATACACTTTGTGCGTTTGTAGGAAAAGGAGAGTCACCAGCTACTGCACGAGCATGGGTCCATCATCAGACCATTGTGCTTGGGATTCAGGATACAAAGTTGCCTTATCTTGTGGAAGGGATAGAGTTCCTTGAGACAATGGGCTATCGAGTGATTGTACGGAATTCAGGTGGACTAGCGGTGGTGCTTGATGAGGGAGTGCTAAACATATCGCTTATTTTCCCCGAAACGGAAAAAGGGATAGATATTAACCGCGGCTACGATACGATGCTTGAGCTGATTCGGAAAATGTTTGATACCTATGAAGTCGATATCGTGGCACGTGAGATTGTCGGGTCGTATTGTCCGGGCAGCTATGATTTAAGTATAGATGGGAAAAAGTTTGCAGGAATCTCCCAGCGCCGCCTTCGTAATGGGGTTGCTGTGCAAATTTATCTAGGCGTGACTGAAAGTGGTTCGGAACGTGCAGAAATCATACGACGATTTTACGAGGCTGGGTTACAGGGTGCGGAGACGAAATTCGTCTATCCAGATGTGAAGCCGGAAACAATGGCGTCCTTGGCAGAATTGATTGACCCAAACCTAACCGTGCAAACAGTCATGATGCTACTTCTTCAAACTCTAAAAAACGAAAGTGAACATATCTTCGCTTCGCAGCTTTCAGAGGAAGAAATGCCGTTATTCGAACAGAACTTTTTACGAGTGCTTGAGCGGAATAATAAAGTATTATAAGGATCCAGGGGACGGTTCTCCGGGTTCTTTTTTTTTGTTTAAAACAAGTTAGTGAGCGGGAATTGCGCTATAGTCGGCCTGAATTGCACGTTGATTTTGCTAATTGCGTGTTAGTTCTTCTGACATATGCCTCTGTTTTTGGATATAGGTGTCGAATCCTGGACTTATGCGTCTGTTTTCGAAGATATGCGTTAGCTCCCGGATTTATGCGTCTAGATCCGAATATTTGCGCCATATCCTAGTTATTTGCGTCCTAACCCGAATAGTGCCACATTAAGTTCCAGCAGTATTGAAACCAATCATTCATTCACTACGTCTAATATTATGGGTGTTTTCTGAAAATAACAATTATGGTAGGTTATAGGTATGTATTCCTATTTTTTTCAATCGGTAATCGGGTAAGGGGAGGATTTGGTTGCTTAACAGATTAAAAGTGTTTAGTGGGCGAGATGTGATTTCACTTCTCTATTTCGTGCTTGTTGTTCTTGGAATTGCTTATTTTTTAGGGAGTGGAGATGTTTCGAAGTTCTTCTCAACGATAAAAACGATGCTACCTGCTTCTGATAGCTTGGATACAATCAAGCAATTTATTAACAATGTTCAGACCGAGGGAAGTTTAGGAGCAACGAAAAATAAGGAACCGTATGAACAAATTGTCCTTGAATATTTTCCAAGAAGCCTATCGGTGATTGTAACAGCGTTTTTGCTAGCGATTACTTTAGGAATCGCAAAGGGAGTTTTTGATTATCGTAATCGGTATACTTACTTGAACTTTTTGGGAACAGGCGTAACCTCAATCCTCAATTCTTTACCGGATTTTTTTATGATTATCGTGCTGCAATGGATCATTTTGATTCACTTTAATTTTATCGACTTTTTTGGCCATGACCAGTGGTTTAACTTCATTTTACCGGGGATTCTTGTGTCCCTATACCCGATGATGTATTTTGCTAGAATCACCTTTACTGCCCTTGCAGGTGAGGATGGGGAGATGTATATCCAATATGCTCGTGCGAAGGGCTTAGCACAAAGGTTTGTTATACATAAGCATATTTTGAAAAAATGCTTTCGCTCCATCATACAGCATCTTGGCATTGTCATGACGTATGTCGTTTCGAATCTATTAATTGTTGAGTGGTTGATGGAGTATAAGGGTGCGGCTTGGAGGATGATGGTGTCAATCAAGCGGCTAGATTTAAAAAAACCAGAGAATCAACCATTTATGGATTTTCCGGAAATAGGCTTAATCGTGGAGATTTTGCTCTGCTTTGTCGTACTTCTATTAATCACCCAAATCGTGTCTGTGATTTGGCAGTACAAATATGAGGTCGAGAAACGTAATATTTGGACCCAAATTACAAAAGTTATTTTTCAATATGCATTTGTTTGGTTCTTTGTGATTTTTATACTTTCGTACTTAAAGCCTGGTTACTAGGGAGGGGGGAACTCATGAAAAATTGGTCGCTTTGGGCAGGTTTAGTTCTTTTCGGATTGATGTTATTTATTAGCTTTATTGGACCACAGCTTCCGTTTGTTGAGCATACTCCTCCCGAGCATAGAATGCGATTTTATGATGGTGGCGAAATAGGAAGAGCACCATTCCCACCTTCTAAAGAAGATCTGCTTGGGACAGACCGTGAAGCCAGAGACATTATGAGTTTGATTATCCTTGGTGCAAAGGACACGCTTAAAATTATCGTGTTAATCACATTGATTCGGTACATCATTGCGATTCCGATGGCCTTTTTAGCTTCCACGAAAAAAGGAATTGCTTATATGGTGTCAAATGGTTGGTACTCCTTATTTGGAGGTATCCCCACGATTTTTGCAGCGATATTACTATTGGAAATTATCCCAGTGGATGACCTTGAAAACGGTGTGTATTGGAAGGTCCTCTTAATTGCACTCATCGAAGTTGGGAGGGTTAGCTATATTCTTGCTCAAGAAATTTATGAGGTGTCACAAAAGGAGTTTGTGCAAGCAAGTGTGACAGTGGGGAGTACGCCGTTTCAATTATCGGTGATGCACTATCTGCCGTCTGTTTCCCAAAGTTTAGTAGTGAACTTTTTTAATGATTTAGCTCGGGTAACTTTGTTGTTAGGACAGCTCGCATTATTCCAATACTTTATTGAGCACGCGATAGATTATATTCCCGGTGGTGGGGCATTTCAAGATGAATCTGGATACAACTCAGTGACTGGATTGTTTGATTGGCCAGGGTTATTGTCAGCGGCTAGGTATGAGGTAATGAAGGCTGTGTGGATCCCGTTGTTTCCAGCGATTGCCCTTACCTTGCTTCTTCTAACATTCCAGTTATTGAGTGAAGGGTTTAGGAAGATGTTTGACAGGCAGATGTCGAGTGAGAAAAATAGGGTCGTATATCGAATAGTTGAACGAGCAGGCGAAGCGTTTGTTGCAAGTAAAATGCTGGGGCCTATAACACTTGTGGTGTTTGTAGTCGCGATTGGTGCAGCAGCTGGAATTGTTGCTATGGATAGTTCAACCAAAACTGATGCACAAGCTGAGGAAGAGGTAGTGGAAGAGGTAGAGGAAGTCAATGAAGATGATCCGTTTGGTGACGGGATGTATACTTATTACAATAAAAAACTTGAGGCAAAGACAATCTCGACTTCAGCAAAAGGTGGGTTTTATGATCAATTAAACTACCTTGAACTCCATATGGAGAAAAAATCAGATCGGGATTACGAGACCAACACTTTAGTTCTTAAATGTAGAACAATCGGAGCGGGGCGGTGTGAGCTTCCTATCTTTACATTTAAAGAACCTGTTGCCACAGTGGAGGAAGCATATCAGCTATTGGTGGATCATTTGCCAACGGATGCGGTGATCCAAAAGGAGTTTCAAGATAATGAAAGTGAATATGTCTTTAATATAACGAGCTCAATCTTAGAGCATAGCTATCATTTTGAGAATAAATATTTTGATATCCATAAGATTTCTGTTGTTTTACATATGACACCTGAAATGAAAGTTGAAAAAGCCTCATTGGAAGCAGGAAGTCACAGATATTAAAATAAACCCCTGAAATGTCGGGTAAAACGGACAGTCGGGGGTTTATCTAATTTATTCCGCCATTTTCTCCAAATTACCATTACGGTCCATTTTAAAAGATGTGGCTGGACGCTCTTCTTCTTCAAAAAGGACTAATTTTCGTGCACGATTCATGATTTTCATTAATGTTTCGTAGTCCTCTTGGATATTCACTGCGCTCTGCTCAAGGTGAGAAATCTTCTTTTGGAGTTCGTCATTTTTACGCAGTATCTCATTCTTTTCTTTTTTCAATCTCTCATTCTCGGATTTCAGTGCTTCAATTCCGAAACTTGTATTGCCCATGGATTGAAGGTAGGAAATCACTGAATCAATCGTCATTGACGTTCTGTCTGTAAAGTACTGTGGCGTCTTAACTTCCTGACGAACACTGATAGATTCAGATGGAAATAGCGGCAACTCGTCCGCAAATTCTTCGAGATTTGGAGTTGGTGGTGTATACAATAGTTGCTTTTTCACCGGTTGGTTCTTACCAAGTGCACGTTGTCGTTGTTTACGGTGCTTTTTCGCAAGCTGTAGGTCTTTTTCATAGCTATGGCGCACAACCGCGTTCCAGCGGAATCCACATGCAGCTGAAGTACGGTTTAATTTGTCACCAACCTCTTCAAATGCGTTTAATTGTGTACTACCTTCTCTTACGTGTTTTAGGACTGTTTCAGCTAATAAAAGATCATTTTCCTCTGTCCAAGCGTCTTGTCTTTCTTTCATATTCATTCATCTCCCAATATATGTTTGTATTTGCGTTAGGTTATTACATATATTGGTCAATAGAATCAAAATTTATACTATGGACATAAAAGGATAATAGATTAATTTTATTCAGTATGGGGCTGAATAAAATTAAAGCCTCCGGCGGATGCCGCAGATTTTCAAAGGTAATTTTTCGCGCTTAAGATCAAAGACAAAGTGTGCCACATCCTGTAGCAACGTCTTTGTGACCCACTTCGTGTGGGCCTAAAAAATCTGGGCGCAAATACGCCTTGGCATATTTGATTCTAAAAATATTTCAAAATCGCAAACTTGTACTTGTGGAGATTTTTTGAAACTTATTGGGTTCCCTTGCAATGGCATAGTGGACGGGGTAAAATACCCTGTAGTGATTTTTACTCAGATGAATCGGTACATACCGAAAAAATATACAAAAACGACCCAGACTATTTCATGAAGGGATTGTACACAAAATGGCAAATGAATTTCGCATCTGTGATGATTGCCAGGCAACCAATATTAATACTTTAATACCACGCCTTAAGGAAGTTGATGGTGAAGCAACAATTGACATTCGCTGTCAATCATACTGTGGTCCTGGCAGAAAAAAATCATTCGCATTTGTTAACAATCGTCCTGTATCAGCACCAACAGAAGACGAATTAATTGAAAAAGTTAAGAAGAAGCTGAAAATGGACTAAATATCGCCCTTTCTCTCCAAGGAGAAAAGGTCTTTTTTATTTTTAAGCAATGATTTCCAAGTCCTTCCTCGAAAATCTCATTTATGTCGAAAAATTTTCCAACCATTGATACGGCTTGGCTAAAGCCGATTTATGGAGAATTTTAGGTTTTTTTGTCTAAGATAAATATATATAATAATAGCATGCCAGTATGGAAGAGGTTGAATACATGACAAATTCCAATGGGAAATTAAGTGAAGAAAAGGTTTTTAAAGACCCTGTACATAGCTATGTGCATGTTCAGGATCAAGTGATTTGGGAGCTCGTTGCAACATCGGAATTTCAAAGACTACGACGAATTCGTCAATTAGGAACAACCTATTTTACCTTTCATGGGGCGGAGCATAGTCGTTTCAACCATTCATTAGGTGTATATGAAATTGTCCGAAGAATTATCGATGATGTGTTTCGGGAACGACCATTATTAAATGAAGAGGAACGCCTCCTATGCCTATGTGCGGCACTTCTACATGATCTTGGCCACGGACCATTTTCACATTCATTTGAAAAAGTATTCCATTATGATCATGAGGAATTTACACAGGCAATCATTGTCGGAGATACTGAGGTAAATCGAGTCCTTAAGCAAGTTGGGGATGATTTTCCGAAAAAAGTGGCCGAAGTGATTGCGAAAACATACAAAAATAAATTAGTTGTCAGTCTCATCTCGAGTCAAATTGATGCTGACCGTATGGATTATTTATTGCGTGATGCTTATTATACGGGTGTTAGCTATGGAAACTTTGACATGGAACGGATTTTACGTGTCATAAGACCACAGGAAGATCAGGTTGTCTTTAAAAGCAGTGGGATGCATGCGGTTGAAGATTACATCATGAGTAGATACCAAATGTATTGGCAAATCTATTTCCATCCAGTTACACGGAGTGCAGAGGTTATTTTAACGAAAATCCTCCATCGCGCAAAACAACTGTACAAGGAAAACTACGAATTCCAAACGACCCCTGTCCATTTTATATCCATTTTTGAAGATAGGCTGACATTAGATGATTATGTGAGGCTAGATGAAGGAGTTTTTTCTTACTATTTTCAAGTTTGGCAGGACGAAAATGATGCGATATTAAGTGACCTATGCCGTCGTTTTCTTAATCGCAATCTGTTTAAATATGTGGAGTTTGACCCAGGTTCACAAATGTTGAAGATGATGGAATTAAAGTCGCTTTTTGAGGAAGCGGGGATTGACCCTACTTATTATTTAGTGGTCGATTCATCATCTGATTTACCGTATGATTTTTATCGACCGGGTGAGGAAGAGGAACGACTTCCAATTAACCTATTGATGCCAAATGGCGAGATTCGCGAATTATCGAGACAGTCCGAAATTGTAGACGCCATTTCCGGTAAAAGGCGAACGGATCATAAGCTTTATTTTCCACAAGATCTGATTGAAAAACTACCAGATGATCGTAAAGTGAAACAGAAAATAAAAGAAGTACTAGGTATTGCGTGAGGAGATGAAGGGGTTTTGTTAACAGAACATGCAAAAGTAATGAAGGCATTCGCTGCTGCAGGGGAAATTACAGGTCGAAAAAAACTTCAAAAAATGATTTATATCGCGAAAAAGATCGATTATCCATTTTACGAAAAGTACAACTTCCATTTTTACGGACCATACTCAGAGGAGTTAACTTTACGTGTGGAGGAGCTTTGCAACCTAGGGTTTTTAGATGAGGTCAAAGAGAAAAAGGGTGGCTATTATCAGTATCGTTACTCATTAACTGAAAAAGGTGAGCAGTTTTTAGGTCACTATCAGTTAGACATGCCTCCACTAGATGACTGCATGCAAGCTTTAAATGATCAAAGTGCGCGCTTTTTAGAGCTTGTCTCCACTGTTTTATACTTTGAAGGACTAGAAAAAGCCGAGGTCAAAGAAAAAGTATTTACATTAAAAGCAAAGCAACGTTATACAGAAGAAGAGGTAGAAGAGGCTTATCAATATATAGATTCTCTTCGAAATCAAGCTACACATTAAAAAGAAACTCGGCAACTTTGAACAAACGGTTCAAAGTAGAAAATACAAATAATAGGATTTATAGAGGTGGAATTAGCATACTAATTCCACCTCTTTTTTTCGTTGTTATAACAACATTTGTAGCTAAAAATGTAACTTTTAATCTTGTTAATCCATCCGATGTATACGAGATAAAAAGAACACTAAAAAGCAGAGGAAATGTTCCATTGCTTTAATATTAGTTGCATCAGCTTTAAATCGAAGGGCGAACTTCTCAGAATCGTTATATCGCTTTTTAAAAAATTCCTTTTCCTTTAATTTTTAAAGCCCTATTTGGTCAGCTGCATATGTCGAATCCTCCTGGCTGTGCCCTTCATACATTAATTGTTCAATTAAACCTTGCCTTGACATTGGCATTGTATCATTGTAATTTTTTGCATGTCTCACCGCTTGTTCTCTCCAATCTACTTTAATATTATCAACTGCGAATGTAGCATCCTCTTTGGAATATCCTTCATATTCCAATTGTTCAATAAGACCTGTCTTTGAGAATGGCATTGTTGAAATATAGTTTTCAGCATGACGAATAGCGTTTTTTTGTGAAACTGTTAATTGAGGTTCTTCTTTCACTTCTTCTTTAGGTTGTTCCGGTTCAACCTTTACTGGTTCTTTTTCAGCTTCAGGAACTACTTCCTTTTCCTTTGGTTCTTCTTGCTCAACTTCGTCTTTTACTTCTGTTTCTGTTATTGGGGATTCTGCTTGTTCAGTTTCAGTTGGCTCACCGCTAAATGATAAGGCAGCGATTAACAATACAAAAAATACACCTGTTATAATAAAGTTCTTCTTGGTTTTCTTAGACTTCCTTACTGCCCCAACAATACCTAAGATAAGAAATACAATCATTCCTACAAGACTAATTAAGCCGATAAACATAGCCAATTCAATCATCTCCATTTCCTCTATATCATCTGAAACGATTTCTTCAATTTTATTATTGTCTTCTATACCTAATCCATTCGTTACTCCTACTTTTCCTTGGGGAACAATGAAATGGATTTAGATATTTCATCTGTAATATTTGAGTATTTTTCCAGTGCTTCGGGTAGTTTCTCTATGGATGCCTTCAATACTTCAAAGACCAGCATGTTTATAATAGAGGTATTTGACGGATTTGCAAATTTCTGGAGAATTAAGTGGAGATATATTAATTGTTTCCAAACAAAAAACGCTTAGAAATTTCTGGAGAGACCTAATTAAATGAGACAAAGGAAAAAACACCCCTCAAGTCGTATTTATAAATATGACCATGCAGGAGGTGTTTTTCTTATGGGGAGAACTAAGAATTTTTACTCATATGAGACAAAAATGAAAGCAATTGAAATGAAAATGTCAGGACAATACTCCAATCGTGAAATTATGGAGGAATTGGGTATTGTAAATGACTCTCAGATAAGGATATGGATGATGTGGTACAGAAAAGGGGAAATGTATCGTTTTTCACAACCAATCGGCAAACAATATAGCTTTGGAAAAGGTCCTGAGGAATTGTCCGAAATCGAGCAGCTAAGAAGGCAGAACCAGCATTTACAGATTCAGCTAGAAATTTTAAAAAAGTACAAGGAGATCGAAAGGAGCTGGTACCAGAGGTTGTTTTAGAACTTGTAGAGGAATTAAAAAGTAAATATACCATTTCTACCATTTGTGATTTTATAGGCGTACCACGTTCCACCTATTACCGCTGGAAAAAACATGGAACTCGTAAAATTAGTGAATTAGATTTTCAAATCATAGAGATTTGTAATAACCATAAGTTTCGAATTGGGTATCGAACTGTAAAAGTCTGGCTTAAAAGAGATTATAATGTGAAAGTTAACCGAAATACAGTACAAAAAATTATGCAGAAATATAATCTCCAATGTAGAGTAAAACCAAAGAGAAAAGTAAAGTTTGCAGGTGAAAGCAATATAGTTGTTCCTAATCGTTTGGAACGTGATTTTAAAGCATCTAAGCCAAATGAAAAATGGGTGACAGATATTACTTATCTTCCATTCGGACAATCTATGATGTACCTTTCGAGTATCATGGACCTTTACAACAATGAGATAATTGCTTACCGAATTAGTTTGAACCAGGATGTAACCCTTGTATTAGATACGTTAAGAGACGCTGTTAAAAAACAGAACGTAGAAGGAGTAATACTACATAGTGATCAAGGGGCACAGTATACATCCTATGCATTTCAGAATTTAGCCAAAGAAAAAGGCATTATCACAAGCATGTCTCGGAAAGGCAACTGCTTGGATAACGCCGTCATTGAATCCTTCCATTCCACATTAAAGTCGGAAGAATTCTACTCTCAGCCACGAGAGTACCTTACAAATCCTATTGTAGTGGAAAAGGTAGAGAATTTCATCTATTATTACAATCAAATCCGACTTCAGGCAAAATTAAACTACCTGTCCCCAATTGAATTTAGGGAACAGGTAGCTTAGGTGTTTTTTCTGATGTCTCAAATCACTAGGTCAGTTCATTTCTAAACGTTTTTTGATTGCTAATTACTATAGTATTTCATCCTCTAAAGTAGATGTTAAAAAGTATGTTCTTTACTATGATATTTATTAATTTCTCCCTATCAACAGAACCCGTTAGCTTTGAACTACCAAGTTTTTTGTATCAATGAGGTAAATACGCAAGTTGGTAGAAGAACAATACTGCAAAAATATACAAGAGCGGATGAACTTCTCTCCATTTTCCTCTAACAACCTTCATGAGCGGGTATGAAATAAAGCCTAATGCAATCCCAGTTGCGATGCTTGATGTAAGTGGCATGCTGAGAATGATTAAAAATGCAGGGAAGGCCTCATCAATCTCATTCCACCTAATGTCCTTAATGCTTCCCATCATCAAGGATCCTACAATGATTAAGGTAGGTGCTGTAATAGCGGCAATACCAGAAACAGCACTCACTAAAGGTCCGAAAAAGGCAGCTAGTACAAAGAGGACTGCAACGGTAACCGAAGTTAAACCAGTCCTACCACCTGCAGCCACCCCTGTTGACGATTCAATGTAAGCACTAGTGGGGCTTGTTCCAAACATCGCTCCAACCGTTGTACCCACTGAGTCGGCAAGTAGGGCTTGTCTAGCACGCGGCATGACATTTCCCTTCATAAGCCCCGCCTGTTCTGCAACTCCAATCATCGTTCCCGTAGTATCGAAAATGGTAACGAGTAAAAAGGAGAAAACAACAGCGTATAGACCGTACTGAATCACATCGACTATTGCAGCAAATGGATTTGCGATAATTAAGCCTTCAGGAAGTGACGGCGCATTTACGAATCCTTCTTTAAACTCAAGCTGTCCAGTAAAATATGCAATAATGGCAGTGATGATCATTCCAAAAAATAAGGCACCATTTACGTTGCGTGACATGAGAATAAGGGTGATAGCTAACCCTACGAGCGCTAAAATGACAGGTGGTGAGTGTAAATCACCTAGAGTCACTAGATTTGTTGGGTGTGCGGTAATTATTCCGGTTAGTCTTAGGCCGATAAATGCAATAAATAAACCAATTCCTGCAGTGATTCCGTGTTTCAGGTTTGGTGGAATTGCCTCAATTAATTTTTCACGAAATGGTGTTAACGATAGGATTACAAAAATGATACCAGCTACAAATACAGCAGCAAATGCTGTATGGTAGGTAATGTTTTCGTTTGCACCAACAACCGAGTACGCGAAAAAGGCATTTAACCCCATCCCAGGAGCAATCGCAATTGGATAATTCGCAAACAGCGCCATCCATAGTGTTCCAACAACAGTTGCGATAATCGTTGCTAAAAATACCTGCTCAAACGGAACACCCGCATCTGATAAAATTACGGGGTTTACGACAACAACATACACCATTGTTAAAAAGGTCGTAATCCCTGCAAGAACTTCCTTTTTTACACTGGTATTAAGCTCTGATAATTTAAACATCGTTTATGTACCTCCAAAAGACGAACAATTTAAAAATCCTTTTCTATAATATTCGTTTCCGTTATAGACTTCAAGTTTTATATAAAATTGTTTTAGGATAGTTTTCCCTAAAAGGTGTTTTGGTGGGGTGGAAAATCATGGGTTGTTGGTTAAAATATAAACAGAGCGTTAATATTTTTTAAATAGCGGGGGGAAACATACGTGACAAAAGAAAATAGCATTAAAAATGAGCTATCACATGAACAACGTGAAATATTATTCAAAACACTGAAGGCGCGTTTTGATAAGAATATGCACCGCCATAAAAGACTTGATTGGGCAAAGGTTCAAGCAAAGCTAGAGGCTAATCCTAAAAAACTGTGGTCACTTAATGAAATGGAAAGAACCGGTGGGGAACCAGATGTTGTAGGTCATGATCAAAGTAATGACGAATTCATTTTCTATGATTGTTCAGCAGAAAGTCCTAAAGGTCGTAGAAGTTTATGTTATGACCGTGAAGCTTTGGAGTCGAGGAAGAAGCATAAGCCAGAAAATAGCGCAATTGATTTGGCAAATGAAATGGGTATTGAGATGTTAACGGAAGAACAATATCGAGAATTGCAGGAACTCGATAATTTTGATTTGAAAACATCAAGTTGGGTGCAAACACTAGCTAACATTCGAAAACTCGGTGGAGCGATCTTTTGTGATCGTCGCTATGATACTATCTTTGTGTACCATAATGGGGCCGATTCCTACTATGCTGCTAGGGGTTTTCGTGGCACGCTAAGGGTCTAAATGTAATGGATAAACATGAGGATTGTCCATTATTGGAACAATCCTCATCCTGATAATCTCTATTCTACATCGCTCAAACGTTTGCCGGCCACTGCGTAATGATTTTTCGTCATTTCCTCAATAAACACAACAATTTTCTCCTCTGAAGCTCCAGTTGTTTCAGATACAGCAGCTGTTACTTTTTCAACGAGCGCCTTTTTTTGTTCTTCAGTGCGTCCCTCTAGCATTTTGACTGTTACGTATGGCAAATTGATCTCTCCAATCTATGATTTATAAAGCATTACGAATATTGTATACTGAAAATAATAACTTTTCTAGAATAAGGAGAAATTTGGTGGAACAATTAAGTGGTTTTTTACGTTATGACTTAAACTTGATTCCGTATGTTGTCATCTCACTTTTGGTTGCATTTACGGTTCATGAATTTGCACATGCTTATGTCGCCTATAAGTTTGGCGATGATACGGCGAAGCGGCAGGGGAGATTAACGCTAAATCCAATTTCCCACTTGGATCCGTTTGGTACGATTCTTATTTTTCTTGCGGGGTTTGGCTGGGCTCGTCCTGTACCGGTGAATCGATTTCATTTTAAAAGGCCACGGCTTGCTGGAATCCTTGTTTCAGTTGCAGGTCCGTTAAGTAACCTGATCGCTGCAGCACTAGCATTGCTCATTTATATCATATTTATTCGAGTAGGCGTGTTTGCGGCAATACCAGAGTCGGTAGGAGAAGGTTTTGAAACATTCTTTAATCTATTTGTCCAATTAAACATTGTGCTTTTCATTTTTAACTTACTGCCGTTCCCGCCACTTGATGGGTATCGCATCATAGAAGACCTTGTGCCACAGCGAATTCGACCAAGGTTAACACAATATGAGGGCTTAGGAATTGTACTATTTTTAGTATTGGTGATTACACCACTTGGGGACCGATTTTTATACCCGTTACTTCACGGTGGAGTCAACGCCATCTCAGGTATATTGGTCGCGATTTTCAGGCCAATCCTTCAATTATAAAATTAGACATTCATATGATAAACTAGTAAGTAATGAGTAAAAGGGAAAGGTGGATGTATGGTGGATCAAAATAAGAAAAAAGTTGCCTTTAATATCATTAAAAATGATCCAACAGATGGTCACAAAGGATATGGGATTGGGGCGCTGAGCCTTGAAAATATTTCACCTGTATTCGTTGATATAGACGATGAAGATGTTTTCGTTGATGTTGGTGCAATGCATGCAAGAAGCGTCGTCGAAAAAGGTATTAAATTTCTACCAAATAAAGAGGATGTTCCTAACGGAAAACCATATTGGCTTGTTTGGGTAACGATTGATCGCAAGGAAGTGGGCCCATATTATGCGGGTGTAACAGCTTGTTACATGACAGTTGATCGGTCGATTCGCCGCGGCTATAAATCATTACCTGAGCATGTGAACAAAATGGATAAATCTTTAAAACGCCATATCATGGTTGATTTTATGGATGACAAATCAAAGAAGCTGTTGTCGAACTTCTTAATCAATCACAATAAAGAAATTTGGGATAACTCTACTGACGAGCTAAAAGAGGGGCTAAAAGTAGAATAAAGGTTCTCTAATTGTGACATTTTAGTGAACAAACGTACTAAAGCTTGAGCTTTTTTAATAAAATAAAGTACACTAAATTTACAATGTACACACATTGAGGCTAGGACATAGAAACCCCCAGGACTTACACAGTCTGGGGGTTTCGCTTTATCGTGTTAAAACCAATCAAACATCCGTTTAAAGAAGCCTTTCTTCTCTTTTTCTTCGTTATTCTTTGGATTTTCCTTCTTCGCATCTTCTGCATTTTTCGAGCAATATTCCGTTGGCTCAGTTCCTTTTTTATAAAAAGTAAGTCTGGAAACAGGGCAATCCTTTGTTGGGAGCAACCCTGTCTCGGGATTTACATACACCCCGACAACACCTTCTGTAGGTTTAAATGGTTTTGGCGCAATATCCTGATGTGCTTCCTCCATGAACCCGGCCCAAATATTTTTAGCATATTGTTTTTCTGCCACAATTGTCATTTCTTCGTTCTGGTCATATCCCGTCCAAATTCCGGCTACAATCTGCGGTGAGTATCCAATCATCCAGCTATCCGTGTCAGTTGATCCTGATTTCCCGGCGTAAAATCGTGTCAGCTTATCGCTAATCGTTCTCCCTGTTACAGATGTATAATCATTTAATTTTTCATCAAACATTCCTGTCATTAGCTGTGTTGTTACAAACGCGAGATCCTCATCAAGCACCTTTTTAGGTTTTGGGGTATTTTCATAAATGACCTCACCTTTGTAATTTTCAACCCTGGTGATAAAAATCGGTTTATGAAGGTTCCCGCCATTGTCAATTGTTGCGTATGCATTGACCATTTCAAGTACACTAACACCAGACGTTCCTAGTGCAAGTGAAGGGACATCCTTCAGTTTGCTTGTAACTCCAAGTTTTTTCGCAGTGTCAACAAGTTCACCGTCACCAAGGAAAAGATGCGTTTTTACGGCGTACACATTATCAGATAAGGCAATAGCCTGTGCTAATGTAATTGAGTCGTTGGCATAGTAATTTTTATAATTCCGTGGTGTATAGGTTGAGCGATTTTTATCATACGAAAATGTTGTGAGCTCGCTTCGAATTTGTGTTGACGGTGTGTAGCCTTTTTCAAGTGCTGCGTAGTATAAAAATGGTTTAAAGGTTGAACCAGGCTGACGTTTCGCCTGAGTCGCCCGGTTAAATGGGCTCTCCCCGAAATCTCTCCCGCCAATCAACGCCCGAATCTCACCATTTTTCGGATCCATTGCAACAAATCCGAGCTGAATCTTCGAATCTTCCTTAATGATGTTTACGGTTTTTTCCTCAGCGATTTTTTGAAGCTTTGGGTCGAGTGTAGTGTAGACACGTAAGCCGCCCGTTTCAATTGATTTTTGGTCAAGCTTCAATTTTGAGTGGAGCTCCTTTTTTACAACATCCTGAAAATATGGAGCAATATCCTCGCGTGCAACGAATTTATTACCCGTCAAGCTAAGTTTTTCTGCTCGAGCTTGTTCAGCTGTCTTTTTTGAAATGACACCATTCTCAACCATTGAACGAAGAACGACATGTTGTCGCTGTTTTGCTTTTTCCTCATTTACTAATGGAGAGTAATGGGTCGGACCCTTTGGGATTCCGGCAAGCATTGATGCTTCCGCTAGTGACAACTCGCTTGCTCTTTTTCCGAAATAGTAATTTGCAGCAGCTTCAATTCCGTAGACACCATGTCCGTAATAAATCGTATTTAAATAGCCCTCTAAAATCTCTTTCTTGGTATAGCTTTGCTCAAGCCGAATTGTATAAAGGGCTTCGGTTAGTTTTCGATTCCATGTTTTTTCATGCTCTAAAAACAGGTTTCTCGAATATTGTTGGGTAATAGTACTCGCCCCTTGGACCTTTGCCATCGCTTTAATGTCCGCAATGATGGCACCGCCAATCCGTTTGTAGTCAAAACCATGATGGTCAAAAAAGTTTCGGTCCTCAATCGACACTGTCGCGTCAACAACAGCCTCGGACATATCATCAAGTGATACCCAATAGCGGGTCTCACCCTGGTGGCGTTCTTCCCCGATTAAAGTTCCATCCTCGGCATAAAATAAGGTCGACAACGGAACCGCTAGAGGAGGTGCCCCCTGGGTTTTTGCATAGGAAAGCACGCCTAAAATCCCGACTGCCATCAGGGTACAGCCGATTAAGCCAATAAAAAGACATGCGCGTAAAATCTTAAGGGCGATTTTTATCCGATCATTTGTGATAAGCTCCACCAGGGTTCACCTCTCTCTTTTTCTATTTTTCTCGGGCATATATCAATCAGTATGAAAAAAATTCCACTATTTTAAACATTAATTTGAAAAATTTTCTTGCATTTTCTCTGGATTCATCTATACTTTTTTGAGTTGAGAGAAATCCGGAAGCTAGCTTTACATACGCCAAGGCAAATCCATCAACTTTTGCCCTTAAGTAAAACCGGGCAAAAACATCAATTTTTTTGAAGGAATAGGGAACGATAAAGGGATAGAATCCCTGAATTTTTCAATCGAAAGGATGTTATGAACATGGAATTATGGTTTACGGAGAAACAAACAAAAAGCTTTGGTATCACAGCAAAAATTAAACAAACCTTACATACAGAACAAACAGAGTTTCAAAAGCTTGATATGATTGAAACTGAGGAATTCGGCAACATGCTCGTTCTTGATGGCATGGTTATGACCACACAAGTGGACGAGTTCGTTTACCACGAGATGGTAGCGCATGTGCCTTTATTTACGCACCCAAATCCTGAAAACGTACTAGTTGTTGGTGGTGGTGATGGCGGGGTAATCCGTGAAGTGTTAAAGCACCCAAACGTTAAAAAAGCAACTTTAGTAGATATTGACGGAAAAGTAATTGAGTATTCAAAGAAATACCTACCTGAAATTGCAGGCAAGCTTGAGGACCCACGTGTAGACGTGAAGGTAGACGATGGCTTCATGCATATTGCAAAAAGTGAAAATGAATACGATGTAATCTTGGTTGACTCTACTGAGCCTGTGGGTCCAGCAGTAAATCTGTTCACAAAAGGCTTTTATGCAGGAATTTCAAAGGCATTAAAAGAAGACGGTGTATTTGTTGCACAAACGGATAATCCTTGGTTCACACCAGACTTAATTAGAAACGTACAACGTGATGTGAAGGAAATTTTCCCAATCACACGTCTTTATCTTGCGAATATCCCAACATACCCAAGTGGTCTATGGACATTCACTATTGGTTCGAAAAAATATGATCCACTAGAAGTAAGCGATGACCGCTTCCATGAGATCGAGACAAAATATTATACAAAAGAAATCCACAAAGCAGCATTCGTACTACCGAAATTCGTTGCTGATTTAACGAAATAATGGGGGATTTTCGATGAGATTTGATGAAGCTTATTCAGGAAATGTATTTATCAAAAGCCATCCGAATTTTGAAGAGAGCGAAGCCGTCATTTATGGCATGCCAATGGACTGGACAGTAAGCTACCGTCCAGGCTCTCGATTTGGCCCTAGCCGAATTCGCGAAGTTTCAATAGGGCTGGAGGAATACAGCCCATATCTTGATAAAGAATTGGACGAAGTAAAGTACTATGATGCAGGTGATATTCCGTTGCCATTTGGAAACCCGCAGCGAAGCCTTGATATGATAGAGGATTTCGTTGATCAGGTGTTAGCGGCAGGAAAATATCCACTTGGCATGGGTGGTGAGCATCTCGTATCATGGCCGGTGATGAAGGCTGTATATAAAAAGTATCCAGATCTTGCAATTATCCATATGGATGCTCATACCGATTTACGTGAAAATTACGAGGGGGAGGCACTTTCACACTCCACTCCAATTCGTAAAATTGCAGAGTTAATTGGACCAGAGAATGTATTTTCATTTGGGATTCGTTCTGGAATGAAAGAAGAATTCCAATGGGCGAAGGAAAGCGGCATGCACATTTCAAAGTTTGAAGTGCTTGAGCCGTTGAAAAAGGTGCTGCCGAAACTAGCAGGCCGCCCTGTATATGTAACGATTGATATTGATGTATTAGATCCTGCACACGCACCAGGAACAGGTACAGTCGATGCTGGTGGAATTACATCAAAAGAGCTATTAGGTGCAATACATGAGATTGCTAAATCAGATATTCGGGTGGTTGGATCGGACTTGGTGGAGGTTGCACCAATTTATGACCCATCGGAACAAACTGCGAATACAGCTAGTAAGTTGATTCGTGAAATGATATTAGGATGGATATAGAAATAAGACAAATGCCATGGATTCTATCCATGGCATTTTGTCTTAGGATTTTATAAAATGTACAAGAAACAGCATAATGAACGAAATCCCAATCATACACGCGACCCACGACCATGCAAGTTGCATATTTCCTGTATCAATCGCCAAATAAATGGCCACCGAGGTTGTTTGGGTTTTTCCGGGGATATTACCGGCAAACATGAGAGTGGCTCCAAATTCACCTAAGCCCCTTGCAAAGCTCAAGATACCACCTGAAATAATCGATTTCATAGCAAGTGGAGTGGATACGAACAGAAATAGTTTCCACTTCCCAGCACCGTCTACACGTGCCGCATTCTCAATATCCACATCAATACTTTCAAAACCGACTTTCGCCGAATTGTACATAAGTGGAAAGGAAACGATGATGGAGGCAATTGCCGCAGCCCACCATGTAAACATGATTGGTTGACCAAAGAACCACTCAATTCCTTGACCAATTACACTGTTTCTTCCGAAAATAATAATGAGTAGAAATCCCACAACAGTAGGGGGTAAAACCAAAGGTAATAGAAAAATAGTCTCTATAATTGCCTTTCCCTTGAATTTTGTGTGAGCCATTCCTCTAGCTAGAAGGATTCCAGTTATTAATACAATAATACTTGATACTGTAGCTATTTCGAGTGAAAGCTTGATCGGTGACCAAAAATCAGATGTCATTTTGCTTCATTCAGTCCTTTGAATCCATATTCCTCAAATGTCTTAATGGATGTTTCAGTTTGAAGATATTCATAGAATTTTAGCGCTTCTTCCCGATGTTTACTATCTTTAATAACACCAACAGGGTAAATAATCGGTGAATGGGTATCGGCGTCCGCTGTTGCGATGATTTTCACCTTATTAGAAGAAACAGCATCTGTTTTATAGACAATTCCTGCATCTACATTATTTGTTTCCACGTATGTAAGCACCTGGCGAACATCTTTCGCATAGACAATTTTATCCTCAATCTTAGTCCAGATATTCATTTTTTCCAAGGCTTCTTTCCCATATTGTCCAGCTGGTACAGACTCTGGCGTACCGATCGAAATTTTAGATGCGTTTGAAAGATCTTCAAATGATGTAACTCCATTTTTATTATCCTTTGGAACGATTAGTACAATTTCATTCCCTAATAATTGTACCCTATCTTCCTTGTCAATGAGACCTTCATCAATTAATGTATCGAACTTATCCATGGCAGCGGAGAAAAAGAGATCAGCCGGAGCACCGTGTGAAATTTGTTGTTGAAGGGAACCAGAGCCTCCAAAGTTAAAGACTAGTTTAATATTTGGATATTCTTCCTTAAACTCTTTTTGTAAATCAACGATAGCATCTTGTAAACTTGCTGCTGCAGAGATGGTGAGCTCAACCTCTTCTGGAGTCTCAACTAGGCTTTGGTTATTTTCTTGCTCCTTGGTATCATTAGTTGAGCATGCTGCAATAACAAAGAACAAGATTAACAGCAGTAAGAATTGAATTGTTTTTTTCATTTTACCATTCTCCTAGTTATAACTAATTATAACTAGATATAACTAGGAAGGAAATAAGTAGTATTACAATATTGTGGATTGTTGGGATAAAATGAGAGGAGGAGGGATAAACATGCCAAATGAGCTTTCCTATACAATAGAAGAAGTAGCACAGTTATTAAAGGTATCCAAATTAACCGTATATGACCTTGTTAAGAAAGGGGAACTTCCTGTTTTTCGAGTGGGAAGGCAGATGCGGTTGGATGCAAAGGATTTGCATCAATATATCAATCAACAAAAGACAATGAAAACTTCGGCTTCCCCAGCTCTTCCATCAGAACAACAAAGACCAGAAACAATAACTTCAAAGAGCATTTTGATAAGTGGACAGGACATGGTATTAGATATCCTTGGGAAGTACATTGAGCAGCATTCAACATATAAGACACTTCGCTCTTATTCAGGTAGTCTGAACAGTCTCATCTCCATGTATAACGGAGAGTGTGATATTGTGAGTTTACATATGTTTGATGGAGATACAGGAGAGTATAATCTTCCCTATACAAAAAAGATATTAGTAAGTTACCCGTATGTAATGATCAATCTGCTTTCAAGAAAAGCGGGTTTTTATGTGCAAAGGGGAAATCCACAAGGTCTTTCTAATTGGACAGATTTGAGTAAGGAAAAGATAAAAATTGTGAATCGTGAAAAAGGATCTGGCGCTCGAATTTTGCTGGATGAACAGCTGAGGATCAATCAAATAACAGCAACAAGCATACATGGATATGAACGAGAGGAGACTAGTCACTTAAGCGTGGCTTCTGCTGTTTCCACTGGAACTGCTGATGTTGGTGTTGGGATTGAAAAAGCAGCAAAAATAGTAGGAATTGATTTTATTCCCTTAATAACAGAACGATACGACCTTGTGATGCTAAAAACACCACGAAATGAAGAACTCATCCGTACTGTAAAATCCATTTTAGCTTCCGAGTCGTTTCAAACTGAAATAAACTCACTAGGAGATTATGATATTTCGAAAACAGGTAAGGTTCTTTTTGAAAGTTAATATATTGATGAAAATGTTCTTAAGGAGGCCTCACAAAGACAATTTGAGTGAAATCGAACGTCGAAGTGTCTCCGATGAAGCCTCTCGGAGACATTTTGAATAGCGGTTGTAGGTTTTTTGTCTTCGAAACATGCTCTCAGGGACATTACTGGCAACCCCAACAAAGAATTTGTCTTTGAGCTAGGCACTCAGAGACATTTCCATCAATCCCGACCCAGCTTTTAGCCCTGAGACCATAGTCCCTCGCGAAATTAATTTCTACAACTATGGCACTTCCTTTGAATCAGGTGAATATAATACATTTGAACTACATTTTCACCTAATAAAGGGGGAGTTCGATGATAGGGATTCGCTTTTTGAAGATGGCCGCTTTGTATTTTGTGATTGGTGTTCTAATTGGGATGGGTATGTCGATTTCACACACGTACACATTAACAGGAGTCCATGTTCATATTAACCTACTTGGCTGGGCATCCATGGGGCTAGCCGGGATTTTGTACTATTTGTTTCCGCAGGCAGGAGAGTCCAAGCTTGGAAAGACACATTTTTGGCTCCATAACATTGGCTTACCGGTAATGATGATTGGACTCACGATGCTACTACTTGGAAACACAGCGGTCGAACCAGCCATTGCAGTCGGCGGTACAATTACCACCCTTGCGATTATCCTTTTTGCAATCAACATTTTCATGAATGTCAAAGTGACAAAGCAATAATACTAGTATAAAACCTATTACTCGGCCAAGGCCGAGTTTTTCTTTTTTAATTTGAAATCCATTCATTAAATACCGTATACTAGTAAAGTTAACGACATATAAGGAAGTGTGAAAATGAGTCAAGAAGGAACACCTATTGAACTCAAATTTGTAACTGAAATTAAGGACGGACCGCGAAAAGAGAATGTTGCTTTTGACGCAATTGGTCTATACTACATAAAGGGTAACAAGACATACCTGCAATTTGATGAAAAGCAAGTAATGGGTACGGTGAAAACAGTCATCAAAATCTCGGAAAAAGAGGTTCTTATTCTGCGTTCAGGAATTTTGAAAATGAGACAGATTTACAGGAAAAATGAAACAACAATCGGTTCATTCCAAAACCAGCTCGGGACGTTTGACCTCACCGCAAAAACGAATAATATCGAATACAAATGGTACAAAAACTCTCGTAAAGGGACGTTATTTTTAGCATATGAGCTTTCACTTCAAGGTGAAAAGTCAGGATTACATAAGATATCCATTACATTTAAGGAGCGAAACTAGATGAATGTTGTTGATCAAGTAAAAGAACGCTTGAAAGCGGAAATTAAAGATGCGGTATTAAAAGCTGGACTAGCTTCAGAAGATCAGATTCCTGAAGCAATATTGGAGCTTCCAAAGGATAAGGCACATGGGGATTACGCGACAAACATGGCGATGCAGCTAGCGCGTGTGGCAAAAAAGGCACCTCGTATGATTGCCGATGATATTGTCGCGAACTTCGATAAATCAAAAGCATCAATCGAAAAAATTGAAATTGCCGGTCCTGGATTTATCAATTTTTATATGAACAATTCCTATTTAACGGATTTAATCCCGGCAATATTATCTGCTGGTGAGGCATACGGTGAAACAACTGTTGGCAATAAGCTAAAAGTTCAGGTGGAGTTTGTTTCTGCCAATCCAACAGGTGACCTTCACCTTGGACATGCTCGTGGGGCGGCGATTGGTGATGCATTGAGTAATATTTTAGAAAAAGCGGGCTATGATGTGTCCCGTGAATACTATATTAATGATGCTGGTAACCAAATCAACAACTTAGCGAAGTCTGTTGAAGCACGTTATTTACAGGCCCTTGGCAAAGACGCTGAAATGCCTGAGGATGGCTATCATGGCCAAGACATCGTAGGAATCGGAAAGCGACTTACTGAAGAATTTGGGGATAAATATGTCAATATGGATGAACAAGAACGTTTCGACTTTTTCCGCGAATATGGTTTGAAGTATGAGATGGAGAAGCTTCAAAAGGACTTAGAAGAGTATCGAGTGCGTTTTGATGTATGGTATTCCGAGACTTCTCTGTACCATAACGGAAAAATTGACAGAGCTCTCAGTGCGCTTCGTGAGGCAGGTCATATATTTGAAGAGGGTGGGGCGACTTGGTTCCGTTCGACAACATTTGGCGACGACAAAGACCGCGTGTTAATTAAAAATGACGGATCGTATACGTACTTAACACCTGATATCGCCTACCACCAAGACAAGCTTGAGCGTGGCTTTGAAAAGCTAATTAACGTATGGGGAGCAGACCATCACGGGTATATCCCTCGTATGAAGGCAGCGATTCAGGCGCTAGGCTATGATAAAGATACTCTTGAGGTTGAAATCATTCAGCTTGTTCACCTCTTTAAAGATGGCGAAAAGATGAAGATGAGTAAGCGTACCGGTAAGGCGGTAACGATGCGTGAACTGATTGAAGAGGTTGGTTTAGATGCCGTTCGTTACTTCTTCGCAATGAGAAGCTCTGATACACATCTTGATTTTGACCTTGATTTAGCGGTGTCACAATCAAATGAGAACCCTGTTTACTATGCACAGTATGCGCATGCCCGTATTTGCAGCATGCTTCGCTCTGGTGATGAGATGAATATTGTTTTAGACGGCGATTATGTACTTGAACATATCAATTCTGAAAAAGAAGTTGATCTGTTGAAAAAGCTTGGCGAATTCCCTGCGGCGGTAACAGAAGCGGCAGAAAAGCGAATTCCACATCGCATCTCAAACTATATTAATGAACTTGCAGCTGCACTTCATAGCTTCTACAACGCTGAAAAAGTGCTTGATCAAGACAATCCTGAAAAAACAAAAGCCCGTCTTGCGTTAATGAAGGCAGTTCAAATTACATTGCAAAACTCGTTAAAATTAATTGGTGTATCTGCACCTGAGAAAATGTAATACTTTTGCCTGAGGCCCTTACTTTGAGTAAAGGGCCTTTTTGTCGGGAATAATGAGGGTAAGTGAAGCTTCAATTAGTGGAGGTTTTACTGATTTGTTAATTCGGGGAAAAAAGGGGAGGATTCCATACATGAAAGAGGTTCTCTTGGCACTCATATCGGGTATAATTGTCGGATTTTTATTTGCTTTACTAAAATTACCGATCCCAGCACCACCAGCGCTCGCAGGGGTTACTGGAGTAGTTGGCGTTTATTTGGGATTTAAGTTATTCCAATGGATAGTACCGCTCTTTCAATTTGTACCGAAATAAAGAAGAGGCACCCATGTTGCGGGTGCCTCACTTTGTTAGTGACAGTAATTTTTGGATAGTGCCAGTAAATCTAGAATAGTGACAGTATTTTTCAGATAGTGACAGTATTCCTGAAATAGTGACAGTATTTTGCAACGAGCTCTACAAAAAGAATGAAATCCACGTTGCAATTTTGATTTTGAACTTTTTCTCCGACTTCAGTTCGTTGATTCGATCCCGAGTAAGTTCATCTGAAGTTGCAAAATCCTCCTCCACAACCTTTTTGATCTCTTTAATCACTTCCTTGTCATGGATGTAACAATTGATTTCATAATTAGAATATAGACTTCTTTTATCAAAATTAGCAGTACCAATATCGCAAAGCTTGTCATCGATACAAATGACTTTTGCGTGGTAAAAACCCCTAGTGTACATATAAAACTGAATACCAACCTTTGAAAGTTCATCCGTATAAGGAATGGCCGCTTCTTTTACAAACGGATGATCTGGCTTTTTCGGTAAAAGGACTCGGAT
The DNA here is from genome assembly GCF_036965165.1 of Bacillus sp. JJ1521. Classification (NCBI taxonomy): domain Bacteria; kingdom Bacillati; phylum Bacillota; class Bacilli; order Caryophanales; family Bacillaceae; genus Bacillus; species Bacillus sp. JJ1521. Next base: position 78,583 of record NZ_JBALOX010000001.1, read on the forward strand.
TTTAACATTTCGTTTCGCAGCATTTATTAGTTCTTCTTTTATTTGTTTGCTAGGTACAAAATATGGTGAGCCGATGATGATTTCTTTTTCAGCCTGTTTAATCATACTGACAAAACCATCCTCGAGATAAGCCCCGTTTGTTGAAATGAACCTCGTTTGCGATTTTCCTTTAGGGAGCGGTGGGAAATAGGTGTTGCGGTTTTCAACAGATTCCTTAATTGTGTCATACCAATCTTCTAAAAACTGTGTTTGCAAATCGGCAACACCTTCACCGGTCACCTTCAAATGATAATCCCGCCAGAACCCAAATTTCAGATCCTCACCAAGATATTCTTTTCCGATATTGAAACCACCAATATACCCCGTTTTTCCATCGATAACGGAAATCTTCCTGTGATTACGTGCATTTAGCTTGTAAAAAAAATACGGGAAATTAGGTTTATTGCTATAGGCAAACGCTACTCCTGAGCGGGTTAGGTCTTTTTCCATTTGTTTCGTGACATTGTGGCTGCCTACCCAGTCCAATAGCAAACGAACCTTAACACCTTGTTCCGATTTTTTCTTTAACAGTGCCACAAAATCCTTGCTAACATCATCATCCTGCAAAATATAAAATTGGACATGAATATGTTCAGTTGCGTTTTGAATATCTGAAAAAAGAGCGGAGAAGAGTGTTTCTCCAGTTGCATAAAGGGAGATATCGCTATTTCGTAGTGGGAATTGATCGTCCACTTGTTTTTTTAGGTGACTTTTTCTTCCAAGACTGTAATCAAGGCGGAGTAACAGTAATAGAATAATGATAATAAGGACAATCCAGAAAATAGCTCGTAACAAATGTACCCCTCCTTTTTTAAGGTTCACTTAGTTTATACGAAAATTGGAATGTTTATTTGAGATTTCAAAATAAAATGTTGACTGAATGCTCATTCATTATATAATGAAAGTATATAGTCAGAAAATTAATTCCCTTTACGAAAGGAGTTTAACATGAATACCCTCTTACTTATCAATCTTCTTGCATTCCTATCTGTAACCGCTTACGCAATTTATCTTTTTGTCTACCTCATTAAGACTAGAGTTGCTTATATCAAGCTTGGAAAAAAGGTCGAGTTTGACGGAAAAGTAAAGGAGCGCCTTGAGCGGATTTGGATCAACGTGTTTGGACAGAAAAAGCTTTTAAAGGATAAAAAAAGTGGAGTCATCCACGTCATGTTTTTCTATGGGTTTCTCCTAGTCCAATTTGGGGCAATTGATTTTATTTGGAAGGGCTTAAAGCCAGGCTCCCATCTTCCACTGGGGCCATTGTATCCTGGGTTTACTTTTTTCCAAGAGATCGTCACATTTATGATTTTAGTTGCCGTCGTATGGGCATTCCATCGTCGTTATGTGGAAAAGCTTGTACGTCTAAAAAGAGGCTTTAAATCAGGACTTGTTCTTTTATTTATCGGTGGTTTGATGCTTTCTGTTTTACTTGGAAATGGGGCTGGAATCGTTTGGCATGGCCACGATCCATCATGGACGGAGCCGATTGCATCTGTGATTTCGCTCGCTTTAGGTGGGCTAAATGAAACGGCTGCAATTGTGATTTTTTATATCGCATGGTGGATTCACTTGATCTTCCTGTTAAGCTTCCTTGTCTATGTGCCGCAATCAAAGCATGCACACTTAATTGCAGGACCAGCGAATGTGTATTTAAGCAGACAAACAAGCCCAGGGAAGCTTGAAAAAATTGATTTTGAAGATGAAACACAGGAAACTTTTGGTGTTGGAAAAATTGAAGATTTTAAGCAAACACAATTAGTTGACTTGTATGCATGTGTCGAATGTGGCCGCTGTACAAATATGTGTCCAGCAACAGGCACTGGAAAAATGCTTTCTCCTATGGATTTAATTGTGAAACTACGCGATCACTTAACTGAAACAGGTGCAGTCGTCACTTCACGTGTACCATGGGTGCCGGCTGTTGCATTCAATCATACAAAGGGAAATCAGCTAGCACTTGCTTCAAGTAGCCAAGGCGCAAATGAAACAGCTGCAACTGCTGAATTAGCCTACAACCCAAGCTTAATTGGCGATGTCATCACAGAAGAAGAAATTTGGGCATGTACAACGTGCCGGAACTGTGAAGACCAATGTCCAGTGATGAACGAGCATGTAGATAAAATCATTGATTTACGTCGTTATTTAGTTCTTACAGAAGGTAAAATGGATGCGGATGCACAGCGTGCGATGACGAATATTGAGCGTCAAGGAAATCCTTGGGGTCTTAACCGTAAGGAAAAAGAAAATTGGCGTGACGTACGTGACGATGTTCACGTACCAACTGTAAAAGAAGCAAAAAAAGCAGGCGAAGAGTTCGAATATCTATTCTGGGTTGGTTCCATGGGTGCATTTGATAACCGAAGCCAAAAAATCGCCCTTTCCTTTGCGAAGCTTCTGAATGAAGCGGGCGTGAAGTTTGCGATTTTAGGAAACAAGGAGAAAAACTCAGGTGACACACCACGCCGCCTTGGAAATGAATTCTTATTCCAAGAGCTTGCGACAAACAATATCGCGGAATTTGAAAAGGCAGAAGTGAAGAAGATTGTCACAATCGACCCACATGCATACAATATCTTCAAAAATGAGTATCCAGATATGGGGCTTGAAGGTGTGGAGGTCTTCCACCATACAGAGCTTTTGTATGATCTTGTAAAAGAAGGCAGATTGGTTCCTAAACACGCGGTGAATGAAGTCATCACATGGCATGACTCCTGTTACTTAGGGCGCTACAATGACGTCTATGATCCACCTCGTGAAATCCTAAAACAAATTCCAGGTGTGCAACTCGTTGAAATGGAACGCAACCGTGAAAAAGGAATGTGCTGTGGTGCAGGCGGCGGTCTGATGTGGATGGAAGAGGATACAGGAACACGCATAAACGTAGCAAGAACGGAACAAGCGATTGCAGTTAGCCCAACCACAATTGGTTCTGGCTGTCCTTATTGCTTAACGATGTTGAGTGATGGTACGAAGGCGAAGGAATTAGAGGACCAAATTAGCACTTACGATATTGCTGAAATCCTTGAGAGATCAGTTGTCGGTGATCAACAAGAAATTGCATCTTAATGGAAATTCGTGATTTATCTTCCACTATGGATGTTGTAAAATAGGAATATAGGAAACTTCCGTAAAACTTTTAATAGTATAAGAGAAACGAGAGAGGTGTACGCTGGTGCACCTCCCTCTTTCAGACAAGATTGAGCGAGCGTTCAGTCGAAATAATGAAAGCGGTTACTAAGATTAGGGGAATCGTACCCGATTCG
>NZ_JBALOX010000001.1:82047-83168 GCF_036965165.1 Bacillus sp. JJ1521
AGTAAAAGGGTAACGCAAGCGATGGAATCGTACCCGATTCGAGGAAGCAGCAAGTAAAAAGGTAACGCAAAAGCGAGAATCGTACCAAATTTGAGGTAGCAGCAAGGAGAAAGGTAACGCAAACACGAGAACTGTGGCCGATTCGAAAGACCGGACCCAGTAGCAAAACATGAATTTTACTAGTTAGCTAATTCATTAGACAAAAATCAAGGAGGTTGAATCATGGGAAAAACAGTCATTGTCAGTGGTGTTCGTACTCCGTTTGGAAAATTAGGGGGAAGTCTTAGTTCGTTAACTGCATCCGAGCTTGGTGGAATAGCCATCAAGGAAGCATTACTACGTGCTGGGATTGAAGGAGAAAATGTTGACGAAGTTATTTTTGGAACGGTTTTACAGGGTGGTCAAGGACAAATTCCTTCACGTCAGGCAGCCCGAAACGCAGGAATCCCGTGGAAAGTAAAAACAGAAACCATCAATAAAGTATGTGCATCTGGACTTCGCAGTGTCACACTTGCCGATCAAATCATTCGTGCTGGTGATGAAGAGGTAATTGTTGCCGGTGGCATGGAATCAATGAGCAACGCGCCGTACTTTTTACCGAAAGCACGTTTCGGACTACGAATGGGAGATACAAGCTTAAAAGATTTGTTGATTCATGATGGCTTAACCTGTAGCTTCCAAGGTGTTCACATGGGTACGTACGGAAATGAGGTAGCATCGGAGTTTGATATTTCGCGTGAGGAACAAGATGAGTGGGCTCTCCGAAGTCATCAACTTGCAGTTGCGGCGATCCAGTCAGGTAAGCTGGCTGAAGAAATTGTGGCAGTAGAAATAAAAGGACGAAAAGGTTCTGTTACGTTCGTTGATCAAGATGAGGCACCACGGGCAGACACAACGCTTGAAAAGCTAGCAATGCTTAAGTCAGTGTTTAATACAGACGGTACCATCACGGCCGGAAATGCGCCAGGTGTGAATGACGGAGCGGCAGCGCTTGTTCTTATGAGTGAAGAGCGTGCAAAGCTTGAAGGAAGAGTGCCCCTTGCAACGATTCTTGCCCATGCAGCGATTTCCGTTGAAGCAAAAGACTTTCCGAAAACTCCGGGACTCGTCATCAATGAATT
>NZ_JBALOX010000001.1:83269-96676 GCF_036965165.1 Bacillus sp. JJ1521
TTGATCCTGAAAAAATAAATGTCAACGGTGGGGCAGTAGCACTCGGTCATCCCATCGGGGCGAGTGGAGCAAGAATTATTATCACACTAATTCATGAATTAAAACGCCGTGGCGGAGGTATCGGAATTGCAGCCATCTGCAGTGGTGGAGGCCAGGGCGACGCGATAATGGTTGAAGTATAAATTTAAGGAGGTATGTTTGATGAAGGTTCAAAAAGTAATGGTAATTGGTGCAGGACAAATGGGCTCAGGGATTGCACAAGTTTGTGCAATGGCAGGGTATGATGTCAAGCTCCATGACTTAAAACAAGAATACCTAGATCGAGGGTTTGCGACAATCACGAAAAATCTTACCCGCCAAGTAGATAAAGGCCGAATGAATGAAGAAGAAAAATCAGCAACTCTAGATAGACTCTCACCATCACTTGACCTACAAAATGCAAGTGATGTCGACCTTGTCATTGAAGCAGCCGTCGAAAATATGGAAATCAAAACAAAGCTTTTCTCTCAACTAGATGAAATTGCACCTCAGAACGCTATTTTAGCAACAAATACTTCCTCTCTCCCAATTACGGAAATTGCGGCGGCAACAAAGCGCCCAGAAAAAGTAATTGGCATGCATTTTATGAATCCAGTGCCAGTAATGAAATTAGTCGAAATTATTCGCGGATTAGCGACAGCCGATGAAGTCTATCAGGTCATTGAAGACATGACAAAAACGTTGAACAAGGTTCCAGTGGAAGTAAATGACTTCCCGGGATTCGTGTCAAATCGCATTTTAATGCCGATGATCAATGAAGCGATTTATACCCTTTATGAAGGTGTTGCCACAAAAGAAGCGATCGATGAAGTGATGAAACTAGGGATGAACCATCCGATGGGGCCGTTAACACTTGCTGATTTTATCGGCCTCGATACATGTCTTTATATTATGGAGACCCTTCACGAAGGCTTCGGCGATGACAAATACAGACCATGTCCATTGCTTCGTAAATATGTGAAGGCAGGCTGGCTAGGTAAAAAATCAGGTCGAGGTTTCTATACTTACGAAGGATAGGGGTGAACTCAGGGTGACAACTCTTACAAACAACCCACATCATCTAGATCCCACATTGGAGGGAAGCAACATGAATTTTCATTTTACAGAAGAACAAGATATGATGCGAAAAATGGTCCGTTATTTCGCAAAAGAGGAAATCGCACCATTTGTGGAAAACATGGAGAATGGAGAGTTTCCACGAGAAATTCTTTCAAAAATGGGCTCCCTTGGACTAATGGGAATTACAACCCCTGAAAAATATGGCGGAGCTGGGATGGATTTTACATCTTATATTATTGCAATTAATGAGCTTTCTAAGGTGAGTGCGACGATCGGTGTTATCTTATCCGTTCATACCTCAGTTGGAACACACCCCATTTTATATTTCGGAACAGAAAAGCAAAAGCAGAAATACGTTCCAAAGCTTGCAAGTGGCGAATATCTTGGGGCATTTTGCCTCACAGAACCGAGCGCAGGCTCAGATGCCGCAAGTTTAAAAACAAGGGCTGTAAAGCAAGGCGACCATTATGTGTTGAATGGTTCAAAGGTTTTCGTTACAAATGGCGGGGAAGCAGATGTGTATATTGTGTTTGCCCGCACCAATCCTGCTGAGTCTGGTAGCAAGGGAATTACTGCTTTTATTGTTGAAAAAAATACCCCGGGCTTTGTGTTCGGTAAAGATGAGCATAAAATGGGTCTCCTCGGCTCACGTACCCTGCAAATTACGCTTGAGGATGTGAAAGTACCAGCAGAAAATATTCTAGGTGTTGAAGGCGATGGCTTTAAGGTGGCGATGGCCAATCTAAGTATTGGTCGAATCGGCATTGCCGCTCAGGCTTTAGGAATTGCTGAGGCAGCCCTCGAGCATGCAGTGGAGTATGCGAAGGCGCGTCACCAATTCGGGAAACCAATCGCCTCCTTGCAAGGTGTTGGCTTTAAGCTGGCGGATTTGGCGACAGCGGTGGAAGCTGCGAGACTACTTGTCTATCGCGCAGCATTTTTACGCGCGCAAGGTTTGCCTTGTGACAAGGAATCTTCGATGGCAAAGCTGTTTGCATCTAAAACCGCGATGGAAGTTACAACGGAGGCTATTCAAGTTTATGGTGGCTATGGCTACACCAAGGATTATTCGGTAGAACGATTCTTCCGAGATGCGAAAATAACAGAGATTTACGAGGGCACCAGCGAAATTCAAAGAATTGTCATCAGTAAGAATTTGTAATGGGGTAATGTGCAAAGGCGGTGGACGTAAATAATTGGGTTAAGACGCAAATGTCTAGGGATAAAACGCAAGTTCGTAGAGAGCGACGCAAATATCTGGAAATCGACGCAAATCCGTGGTGATTGACGTAAATAATCGGAAATCGATGCAAATCCGCCGAGATTGACGCAATAACCTTAAAACGACGCAAAAATCCGGTTGCATACGCATATCGGTCCTAACGCCAACGTAAATCATCACAAAAACTAACATTCAATTTAAGTGGAGGTACCATCTATGTACTTTAAATTATCAGAAGAGCATGAAATGATTCGTAAAATGGTTCGTGATTTTGCTAAAAATGAAGTGGCGCCAACTGCCGCAGAGCGTGATGAAGAGGAACGCTTTGACCGTGAAATTTTCGATAAAATGGCGGAACTTGGATTAACCGGGATTCCGTGGCCAGAGGAATATGGCGGTATTGGCAGTGACTATTTGGCGTATTGTATCGCGGTTGAGGAGCTATCAAGAGTTTGCGCATCAACAGGGGTAACCCTTTCCGCACATACATCACTTGCAGGCTGGCCAATCTACAAGTTTGGCAGTGAGGAGCAAAAGCAAAAATATTTGCGGCCAATGGCACAGGGTGAAAAAATTGGTGCTTATGGTTTAACCGAGCCTGGCTCCGGCTCTGATGCAGGTGGAATGAGAACAACTGCTAGATTAGAAGGCGACCATTACGTGCTAAACGGATCTAAAATCTTCATCACAAACGGCGGAATTGCAGACATCTATGTCGTGTTTGCATTAACAGATTCATCCTCCAAGCATAAAGGAACGAGCGCATTTATCATCGAAAGCGACTTCCCTGGTTTTTCTGTTGGGAAAAAGGAAAAGAAGCTGGGCATTCGTTCATCCCCAACAACAGAAATTATTTTTGAAGAGTGCCGTGTACCTAAGGAAAATCTTCTCGGGGAAGAAGGAGAAGGCTTTAAAATTGCAATGATGACCCTTGATGGTGGTCGTAACGGAATTGCTGCACAAGCGGTCGGGATCGCGCAAGGTGCACTTGATGCTGCAACCGATTATGCGAAGGAACGAGTCCAGTTTGGTAAGCCAATTGCAGCCCAACAAGGGGTTGGCTTTAAACTTGCGGATATGGCAACAAATGTTGAGGCGGCTCGTCTATTAACCTATCAAGCGGCATGGCTGGAATCAGAGGGACTTCCATATGGAAAGGAATCGGCAATGTCAAAATTATTTGCCGGGGACACTGCGATGAAGGTGACAACGGAAGCCGTTCAGGTTTTTGGTGGTTATGGCTATACAAAGGATTATCCGGTGGAGCGTTACATGCGTGATGCAAAAATCACCCAAATCTATGAGGGTACACAAGAAATCCAACGTCTTGTAATCTCAAGAATGCTAACAAAATAATTAGCGGGTAAGGGGGACAGGTTCCGTGTACTTGTGCCCTTTCCCCAACAAGGGGTGATAGGATGCGTAGGAATGATGTACCGGCTTCGGTAAAGGATGAGCGGCTGATCAAGAAACGACGGGACCAGATGATTAAGGGAGCGGTCACCCTTTTTAAGGAAAAAGGGTTTCATCGCTCAACGACGAGAGAGATTGCAAAAGCGGCCGGCTTTAGCATCGGTACACTTTATGAATATATCCGAAAGAAAGAGGATGTTCTCTATTTGGTCGTAGACAGCATCTATGACCAGGTTCAGGAGCGCATGCAGCAAGCCATCAACACAAAGGAAGGCAGTATTGAAAGTCTAAAGCTAGCGATTCGTAATTATTTCCTTGTTATGGATGAGATGCAGGACGAGGTTCTTGTACTCTATCAGGAGGCAAAATCACTTTCGAAGGATGCTCTTCCATATGTGCTGAATAAGGAAGTGGAGATGGTCGGCATGTTTGAAAAAGCGATTGAGGACTGTATCGCAAAAGGGGAGTTTCAATTGCCGAAGAAGCAGGTCGAGTTAGTTGCTCATAATATTTTCGTGCAAGGTCAGATGTGGGGGTTTCGCCGTTGGGCGATGCGCAAGCTTTTCACACTTGAAGAATATATTGAGATACAAACAGAGCTTTTATTAAGGGGAATCGAAAAATAGAGTAATTGTCTAGCTCAAGAAGCTATCGGCTCGAGGTCACAAGCCAATCGCTTCTGAAGGCAAAAGAACGCCTTCTGTCAGCGCTTTTCTTGTGCTTGTCGCCGATAGACGAAGCATTAAGCTTTTCTTAATAGGACTGGGGGAGTAGAAATGAGTACGGTGGAAGTGTATCGTCCTAAGCACCATGTGCGGTTTGTGACGGCTTCAAGTCTATTCGATGGACATGATGCGTCCATTAATATTATGCGCCGAATCTTGCAGGCGAGCGGGGCTGAGGTCATTCACCTAGGGCATAATCGCTCCGTGGAGGAAGTGGTCAATGCGGCAATTCAGGAGGATGCCGGGGGGATTGCGATTTCCTCCTATCAGGGTGGCCATGTGGAATATTTTAAATATATGTATGATCTTCTGAAGGAACGGGAATCGTCCCATATCCGCATTTATGGCGGTGGAGGCGGTGTAATCATCCCTCGTGAAATGAAGGAGCTTCATGAATACGGGATTGCCGGCATTTTTTCACCAGAGGACGGCCGTGTCTTGGGGCTTCAAGGGATGATCAACAAGATGCTACAGGATTGTGATTATCCAACGAGCACTGAGCTAACGGATGAGCTTGAGCTTCTTGAAAAAGGTGATTACAAGACAATCGCAAAGCTCATCACGATTGCTGAAAATCAAATTGGTAACATAGATGAAACGGCTGCTGCTGCAGAAACGATCATTCAAAAAATTAAAGACCTTGAGAAAAGCGTTCCTGTTGTTGGGATTACAGGTACGGGTGGTGCTGGAAAAAGCTCACTTACAGACGAACTAATTCGCCGTTTTATCAATGAATTTGATGATAAAAAGGTAGCGATCCTTTCTGTTGATCCAACAAAGCAAAAAACAGGTGGTGCGCTCCTTGGTGACCGTATTCGTATGAATGCGATTTTTAATCCAAGGGTTTATATGAGAAGCCTCGCAACAAGGGGTTCTAAATCAGAGCTATCGCTCGCCATCAAGGATGCGATTGCGGTCGTAAAAGCAGCTGGCTTTGACTTAATTATTGTTGAAACGAGCGGAATTGGGCAAGGGGATGCTGAGATTACAGAGGTTTGTGACATCGCAATGTATGTGATGACAAGTGAATTCGGTGCTCCTTCACAGCTCGAAAAAATTGACATGATTGACTATGCCGACCTCATTGTCATTAACAAATTCGAGCGCAAGGGTTCGGAGGATGCAAAGCGTCAGGTCCAAAAACAGTACCAGCGCAGTCATCTTTTATTTGAAAAAGACTATGAAGAAATGCCAGTGTTCGGCACAATTGCGAGTCAATTCAATGACCCTGGGACGAACGCCCTTTTTGCTAATTTAGTTGATCGAATCAATCAAAAAATGGGCACGAATTGGGAAACGTCTTTTGAGAAAACAGCAGATGTTCAAAAACAAAACGTGATTATCCCAAATGACCGCCGTTATTATTTAAGAGAAATATCAGACACGGTTCGAAACTATCATAAAAAGGCGGCAGAGCAGGTGGAAATTGCTCGAAAGCTGTTCCAAATTACCGGAACGATCGAAAGTGTGAATGAGCTTGGAAATACAGAAGTCGCGACAACCCTTGAAACCTTAAAATCTCAGTATGAAGCAAGGCTTTCCGATGAATCGAAAAAAATCCTTGCAAGCTGGGAAGCCACAAAGGAAACCTACAAGGGTGAGAAATTCATTACGAAAATTCGCGATCGGGAAATTGTTACGATTTTAAAAACGAAAAGCCTATCAGGTCTATCGATTCCGAAAATTTCTTTACCAGGCTACAAGGATTTCGGTGAAATTTTACGATGGGTTTATAAGGAAAATGTTCCGGGGGCATTCCCATATACGGCTGGCGTCTTTCCGTTTAAACGAGAAGGCGAGGACCCGAAGCGCCAATTTGCGGGTGAAGGAACCCCTGAAAGAACAAACCGCCGTTTCCACTATTTATCAAAGGATGATGACGCGAAACGCTTAAGTACAGCGTTTGACTCAGTTACGTTATATGGAGAGGACCCGGCATATCGTCCCGATATTTATGGAAAAGTCGGCGAAAGTGGTGTCAGTATTTGTACGCTTGATGATATGAAAAAGCTCTACAACGGCTTTGACCTATGTGCGCCTTCAACCTCCGTTTCGATGACAATCAATGGTCCAGCGCCTATCATACTTGCGATGTTTATGAATACAGCGATTCACCAGCAGGTTGAAAAGAGAGAGCAGGAACTTAGTCGTATTTTAACAGTAGAAGAATTCCAAGAAGTTCGTGCGAAAACTCTCCAAACTGTTCGTGGAACCGTTCAGGCGGATATTTTAAAAGAAGACCAAGGTCAAAACACATGTATTTTTTCTACCGAGTTTGCCCTTAGAATGATGGGGGATATCCAAGCGTATTTCATTGACAACAAAGTGCGCAACTATTATTCCGTATCAATCTCGGGCTATCATATTGCTGAAGCGGGTGCGAACCCCATTTCACAGCTTGCTTTTACATTGTCAAACGGGTTCACGTATGTAGAGTACTATCTCAGTCGTGGTATGAATATTAATGATTTTGCGCCAAACCTTTCCTTCTTTTTCAGTAACGGTCTAGACCCGGAATATACGGTGATTGGACGCGTGGCACGTCGCATTTGGGCAACCGTGATGAGAGAGAAGTATGGGGCAAATGAACGCAGTCAAAAATTGAAGTACCATGTTCAAACATCAGGTCGTTCGTTGCACGCTCAAGAAATTGATTTTAATGATATTCGTACGACCTTACAGGCGCTTATGGCTCTTCAGGATAACTGTAATTCGCTTCATACGAACGCGTATGATGAGGCAATTACAACACCGACAGAGGAATCGGTAAGACGTGCAATGGCCATTCAGATGATCATTACGAAAGAGCATGGCTTAACGAAAAATGAGAATCCGTTGCAAGGGTCCTTTATTATTGAGGAACTCACTGAATTGGTTGAGGAAGCCGTGCTTCAGGAATTTGATCGACTGAATGACCGTGGTGGGGTTCTTGGTGCGATGGAAACGCAGTATCAGCGTGGCAAAATTCAAGATGAGTCGATGTATTATGAAATGAAGAAGCATACAGGAGAGCTTCCGATTATTGGGGTGAATACGTATTTGAATCCAAATCCACCTACAGAAGAGGATTTAAATAATATCGAGCTTGCCCGAGCAACGAAGGAAGAAAAAGAACTTCAAATTAACAATTTAAAAGATTTCCAGGACCGAAATAAGGATAAAGTAGAAGAAGCATTGAACAAACTAAAACAGGTTGCCATTAACAACGGAAATATTTTTGCGGAGTTAATGGAAACAGTACAGGTTGCAAGTCTTGGCCAAATCACCCAAGCACTTTATGAGGTGGGCGGACAATATCGTAGAAATATGTAGAAAAAGATCGAGGCTGGGTCAAAAATAGATGACTCAGCCTTAAAAAATGAATAGACTGGCATAAAGTGGTTGATTTTGTTTATAATGAATGATATGTATTTTACAGAACTCTTTTTTATTTTTTTATCTAGCAGTTCAACGTTAAAATAATATTCACAAGTTATTATCAGGATACATAGAAAGGGAGTGCCTTGATGAGTCTCGATCAATACTCACCAGAGCAAATAAAAGAAATGTCAATGCTTGAAGTAGCGTATGAGATTTTTATAGCGAGAAAAGATGCGATTACATTTAACGAGCTAGTTGACGAAGTAGCAAAGGTATTAGAGCTTTCCGAAGAAGAACTTCGCACAAGAATTTCTCAGTTTTATACAGACATTAATATCGATGGTCGTTTTATTACATTAGGCGATAACCGTTGGGGACTTCGTACATGGTATCCATATGAGCAAATCGATGAAGAGGTTATTCATACTGAAAAGCCGAAGAAGAAGAAAAAGTCTAAGAAGAAAAAGGACGAGGATGACGATCTTATCGACTTCGATGACCTTGACGAAGATGATCTTGATTTTGAAGAAGATTACGATGAAGAAGACGAAGAAATTGATGATATCGACGATGAAGATGAGGAAGATGAGGACTTTGATGACATCGACGACGATGAAGAAGAATTCGATGAAGATGATGAAGAGTTATTGGATGATGAAGAATATGAGTTAGAGGAAGACGAAGAAGAACTAGATGAAGAAGAGGAAGAGGACTAATCTCTGTAGAGATGATTGTAACCAAATTCCACTTAAACTTCATATTGACTTTTTAATCTTAACTCGGTAGAATACTTTTTGGGCTCTAAAAAAAGAGTATCTACGAAACCATATTACAAGTTTCGCTCCCTTACATATTGTAAGAGGAGCTTTTTTATTTTATAGGGTAAAAAGGTACGGTGTGTGAAATCCAATTACCCCCGTGAATATTTTCTTTATACAAAATGAAACAATTGCACAAACTTTAACTAATTACATGATTGGGGGAAAAAGAAAGATGACAAAATATATTTTTGTAACAGGTGGGGTTGTATCGTCCCTTGGAAAAGGGATTGTTGCCGCATCTTTAGGTCGTTTGTTGAAAAACAGAGGGATGAATGTAACGATTCAAAAATTTGACCCATATATTAACGTAGACCCTGGAACAATGAGTCCATATCAGCATGGTGAAGTGTTCGTTACTGATGACGGCGCTGAAACTGACCTTGACTTAGGACACTATGAGCGTTTTATCGATATTAACCTAAATAAATATAGCAACGTGACGACAGGTAAAATCTATTCAACTGTCTTAAAGAAAGAGCGTCGCGGTGATTATTTAGGTGCAACCGTTCAGGTTATCCCGCATATTACAAACGAAATTAAGGAAAGAGTATTTCGTGCTGGTCGTGAAACAAATGCAGACGTCGTCATTACCGAAATCGGTGGTACTGTTGGAGACATTGAGTCGCTACCATTCTTAGAAGCTGTTCGACAAATTAAGAGTGACGTAGGCTCTCGTAATGTAATGTATGTGCATTGTACGCTTGTACCATACATTAAAGCAGCGGGGGAAATGAAGACAAAGCCAACTCAGCATAGTGTGAAGGAGCTTCGTAGCCTAGGTATTCAGCCGAACATTATTGTCCTTCGTACAGAAATGCCGATTTCAGAAGATATGAAGGATAAAATTGCACTATTCTGCGACATCGATGCAAAAGCCGTTTTTGAGAGCCGTGATGCGGAAACTTTATATTCAATCCCGTTATCTCTTCAGCAACAAGGCATTGACCAAATCGCATGTGAGCATCTACAACTAGATTGCCACGAAGCAGACATGACAGATTGGATTAAGCTTGTTGAGAAAGTGACACACCTTACAAAAACAACAAATATTGCGTTGGTCGGAAAATATGTGGAGCTTCAAGATGCGTATCTGTCAGTAGCAGAAGCGTTAAAGCATGCCGGTTATGCATTTGATTCAGATATTAACATCAATTGGGTTAATTCTGAAGATGTAACAGATGAAAATGTGGAAGAATTACTAAAGGGTTCAGATGGAATTCTTGTTCCTGGCGGCTTCGGTGACCGCGGAGTGGACGGAAAAATTACAGCCCTAAAATATGCGAGAGAGACAAAAACTCCATTACTAGGTATTTGTCTTGGAATGCAGCTAGCTTCTGTTGAATTTGCACGTAATGTACTAGGTTTAGAAGGTGCACATTCTGCAGAACTTGATCCGGATACTCTACATCCAATCATTGATCTTTTACCAGAGCAAAAGGATATTGAAGATTTAGGTGGAACGCTTCGACTTGGACTTTTCCCTTGTAAAATTGAAGAGGGCACAAAGGCATTTGAAGCTTACAATGATGAAGTGGTTTATGAGCGTCACCGTCATCGTTATGAATTTAACAATCATTATCGTCAAGCAATGGAAGAAGCAGGATTTGTCTTCTCAGGGACAAGCCCAGACGGACGTCTTGTGGAAATTATCGAGCTTAAAGACCACCCATGGTTTGTGGCTTCACAATTCCACCCAGAATTTAAATCAAGACCAAACCGACCACAACCATTGTTTAGAGAATTTATCAGAGCATCTTTAGCAAACGCTGAAAAAATGTAATACGTATATATACGAAATGGCGAGTGAATAGACACTCGCCATTTTTTTATGAGGTTCGGTTGGATGAAGGACATTCCGAACAAAAGTGTGCTTCGTTTGATCCTTCATCTGGGCTATGAAGACCATTCGGATTGAAAGTGGGTCTCGTTTGGTCCTTCATCGGGGTTATGAAGAACATTCCGATCGAAAGTTAATTTCATTCGGTCCTTCATCAACTTTATGAAGACCATTCCAATTAAAATTATGCTTGGTTTAGTCCTTCACTAAAGTACTTTATTCAAATTCCTCGACCATTTCTTTGATTGTAAATTTTAATCCGAAATAGGCATATAAGGCTGTCATCACACTTGGAAAGCCGAAGCGAGTCCCTATTTCATCCGGAATGAGTGGCTTTGTGAGTTTACAATCAATATGGATATCAACACTGTTTACAAGAGTACGTTCACTCTCTGTTTTTACAATTGCCGAAATCGCAACTGTCTGAATACCTTTGCCACGAAGTTCTTCCGCAAGCTTGATGGCATCTTCATCAGTTGAAAGTCGGGTGATTAACAGAACAGAGTCAACACCCTCAATCTCATTCATTTTTCCATTATCAAATAAAGGCTTAGCGGACTTTAGCGGTTCAGCGCCATATAATGCCTCAGTTACAACGGCAGCCATTTCACCAAAGCCATGAACGAGAATCGCACCATCGCTAACAACAGACTGTGCAAGAATTCTTGCGCCATCCTCCATATTCATTTCCTCTTTTTCCATAATCCGATTAAAATGTCCCTGGAGCTGTGTGGTAAAAATTTTCAACATAGAAGTAAAATTCCTTTCTAATTTAATCAAATGCGCCATGGCGTATTGCGCCCAGATTTTAGGTCCACAGGATGTGACGTTTTTAGTCTTTGATCTTACTGTTCGAAAAGATTCCATTGATAATCTGTGGCATCCGCCGGAGGCTGTAATTTCATTGCAGAATTCTGCTGAATGAAATTCCTTTTTTCCATATATTATCATTATAACGTTATACGAAAAAAATAAGAAATGATGTGGAATAATGTTGATAAAAATTGTTTCGGTACTTGAAATAAAAGTTTTCTGTGTAAAAAGAAGGAAATTTGTTACTATTGGTAGAATTAAAAATGAATAACGATATAATAATATTCGAAAAACAAAACGTAAAAAACAAAGCAATTCAGTTATTACTTTTTTATCTATTTTAAGGGGGGTTTTTACAGAATGTCAGAGAAAATCTTAATTGTGGATGACCAATACGGAATACGAATACTGTTAAACGAAGTTTTTCAAAAAGAAGGTTACAAGACATTCCAAGCAGCTAATGGAGTACAAGCGATTGATATCGTTCAAAAACACTCTCCAGATTTAGTATTACTAGATATGAAAATCCCTGGTATGGATGGGATTGAAATCTTAAAAAGACTTAAAAAAATGAATCAAGAAATCAGGGTTATTATTATGACAGCATACGGTGAGCTTGATATGATCCAAGAAGCAAAGGATTTGGGAGCAATTACCCATTTTGCAAAGCCATTTGACATCGATGAGCTACGTGAAGCAGTTAGGGCAAATATCCCTTTAAAATCTGAATAAAAATCACAAAAAATACAAAACCGCGTTGTTATCAAAATGGAAACGCTTCATAGTGAAAACCGCGTAACATTGGTCTCTTGCGAAATCAAAATCTTGTGATATGCTTAGTACTGTATTGTTGCTATTCCTAACACAAGAGGCATTTTTATGTGCTTTTTGTCATGTTTTCTATCTTGATCTTACATATTATGATTTTGTTTCGGTCATTCTATTAGGTGATACGAAATCTTTGGAATAGGTATACAATTAACCTCGGTGTTCTTACCGTGGTTCTATGTGTATAGGGACAAAACCCTACATAAAAAACGGTACAAAAGGAGGAAATTCACATGCCTTTGGTTTCAATGAAAGAAATGCTTGAAAAAGCAAAAGCAGAAGGGTATGCAGTAGGCCAATTTAACTTAAACAATCTTGAGTTTACACAAGCGATTTTACAAGCTGCACAAGAAGAAAATTCACCAGTTATTCTAGGTGTTTCTGAAGGTGCTGGCCGTTATATGGGTGGATTCAATACCGTTGTTGCAATGGTAAAAGCCCTAATGGTAGACTATAAGGTTACAGTTCCAGTTGCAATCCATCTTGATCATGGTTCTTCTTTCGAAAACTGTGCAAAAGCAATTCATGCTGGATTCACATCTGTTATGATTGATGCTTCTCATCACCCATATGAAGAGAACATTGCAATTACTTCTAAAGTAGTTGAGCTTGCACACTTCCACGGAGTTTCTGTAGAAGCTGAGCTTGGTACTGTTGGTGGACAAGAAGATGACGTAATCGCTGAAGGTGTTATTTATGCAGATGTAAATGAGTGTGTGGATCTTGTTAATCGCACTGGCATCGACTGCTTGGCACCTGCATTAGGTTCTGTTCACGGTCCTTACAAAGGTGAACCAAATCTTGGTTTCAAAGAAATGGAAGAAATTGGACAAAAGACTGGTTTGCCACTAGTACTTCACGGTGGAACTGGTATTCCAACAAAAGATATTCAAAGAGCAGTTTCTCTTGGAACAGCTAAAATAAATGTAAATACAGAAAATCAAATTTCTTCAGCTAAAGCAGTTCGTGAAGCATTAGCTGCTAAGCCAGAAGAGTATGATCCACGTAAATACTTAGGTCCTGCTCGTGATGCTATTCGTGAAACAGTTAAAGGCAAAATGCGTGAATTTGGTTCTTCTGGAAAAGCGTAAGAAACCGAAACCTTTTTCAAGTTTAAACGTCTAATTAAATAGATTGGAGATTCGTCTCCAAACCATATAGAAAAGCCGCTTATTTCCTGTTATTTATAACGTGATTTGGAGATAGCGGTTTTCTTGCGTTATAATAAGAAAAGCGCAAGAAGCCCGGATTAAGGAACATCGACTAACACCGCCACGTCCTGTGGCGAAC
>NZ_JBALOX010000001.1:96685-117396 GCF_036965165.1 Bacillus sp. JJ1521
GTGCAAGTCAAGCACAAGTCAGGCACTGACAGAATGCGTAGTGTGCCTTCAGAAGTGAATGGCTTGTGACCTCGAGCCGATGGCTTATTGAGCTAGACACAAAGAAAAGCGCAAGGGGTTATTATGAAGTCTTGCCAACCAAATGGGAGTATCAGTATAGGGGTAATTACAAGTAAACACACAAAAAAAGTGGAAGGGGCTGATTTGTAACTTACCCAAAGGAATTGAAACTTTGATCAACTCTGCAACGTATATGATAAAGACCCTTCAACAAGATTCACTTCAATCACACTAAAAACTATATCTCAAAAATAAAAACGAAAAGAAGCACTTTAGTCCTATGGTTTTATTACCTAAAGAAATATCTTCAGTAGGTGAATTTGATTGTTTTGGTGAAAAAGGATAAAATGATACATGATTTTCATATTTTCGTGTAAACTAAGAATTAATACTCGTACAGTCATGCAGTAAATTTATGTTAAAATATACCAATTCAAGTGAAGTGTCGTTACTTTCTCACGTAACGTAAATAAGGGAATCGAACTGCCTAAAAAGCTAAATTTCATCCAGAAATGGTCGCCGGACAGGTTGTATCCATGGCAATTCAGGGTTTCCCTTACAAAACCGTCATCTTCGCTAGAAGGGAGCCACATATGGAAAAACTAAAAATAGCAGGCGGTTATCCACTAAAAGGAACTGTAAAAATCAGTGGGGCAAAAAATAGTGCAGTTGCCCTTATCCCAGCAACAATTTTAGCAGAATCGCCAGTTACAATTGAAGGTCTACCTGATATCTCAGACGTGCAAATTTTAGGTGATTTGCTTGAAGAAATCGGAGGCCATGTAGAAATAAATAAAGAAGAAATCTATGTTGACCCATCCAATATTGTGTCAATGCCATTACCGAACGGAAAAGTAAAAAAGCTTCGTGCATCCTATTACTTAATGGGTGCGATGCTCGGTCGTTTTAAAAAGGCAGTAATTGGCTTACCTGGTGGCTGTCATCTAGGTCCGAGACCAATTGATCAACATATAAAGGGCTTTGAGGCACTGGGTGCAAAAGTGACGAACGAACAAGGCGCAATCTACCTCCGTGCAGATGAGCTTAGAGGTGCTCGTATCTACCTTGACGTTGTAAGTGTTGGTGCAACCATTAATATCATGCTAGCTGCTGTGCGTGCGAAGGGACGTACTGTCATTGAAAATGCCGCGAAAGAACCGGAAATAATTGATGTTGCGACATTATTAACAAGCATGGGTGCAAAAATTAAAGGTGCCGGAACAGATGTCATCCGCATCGATGGCGTGGATTCCTTACAGGGCTGCCGCCATACCATTATTCCTGACCGTATTGAAGCTGGTACATATATGATTATTGGTGCCGCTATGGGTGAAGGTGTATTAATTGATAATGTAATCCCACTTCACTTGGAATCCTTGATTGCCAAGTTCCGTGAAATGGGTGTAACAGTTGAAACAAGCGACGACCAAATTTGGGTTGCCGGAAATAAGGATTTAAAATCTGTTGATATTAAAACGCTCGTGTATCCTGGTTTCCCAACCGATCTTCAACAGCCTTTTACATCCTTGCTCACAAAAGCTAGTGGAACTGGCGTTGTAACAGATACGATTTACGGCGCGAGATTTAAGCATATCGACGAATTGCGCCGCATGAATGCACAAATTAAAGTTGAAGGTCGTTCAGCGATCGTCACTGGACCTGTTCAACTACAAGGTGCAAAGGTTAAGGCAAGTGATTTGCGCGCAGGTGCAGCACTTGTAGTAGCAGGCCTTATGGCAGAAGGTGTAACCGAGATTACGGGATTAGAGCATATCGATCGTGGCTATAGCCATTTAGAAGAAAAACTAACAGGCTTAGGTGCAACGATTTGGAGAGAAAGTTTAACAGAAGAAGAAATAGAACAAGTCCAAAATTCATAATTGAATAAAAATTACAAAACTCCCACTACAAAAAGTGGGAGTTTTCATGTATCCTTAAAAGGAAAAGTAGAGAGAAAGCGTTTTTATGTTATGAGGAATTATGTTAGGGGTTAAAACTCAAAGATACACCGAAAAAGAGACTACTATCAGCAAGGGGGAAGGATCGTGGAAAGAAGCTTATCTATGGAGCTTGTACGTGTTACTGAAGCGGCAGCTTTGGCATCAGCCCGTTGGATGGGTCGCGGTAAAAAAGACGAGGCAGACGGCGCAGCAACCTCTGCAATGAGGGACGTATTTGATACAATCCCTATGAAGGGACAAGTTGTCATCGGAGAAGGAGAAATGGACGAAGCCCCAATGCTTTACATAGGCGAAAAGCTTGGAAATGGCTACGGACCTAGGGTGGACGTTGCAGTTGACCCATTAGAAGGAACTAATATTTTAGCGTCCGGTGGATGGAATGCGCTTTCTGTGCTTGCGGTAGCCGATCATGGGAATTTGCTTCATGCTCCAGACATGTATATGGAAAAAATCGCAGTCGGGCCGGAAGCAGTCGGGTTAATTGACATTAACGCACCCATTATTGATAACCTTAAAGCAGTCGCAAAAGCAAAAAACAAAGATATCGAAGACGTTGTGGCAACTGTCTTAAATCGCCCAAGACACGAGCATATCATTGCACAGCTACGCGAAGCAGGAGCTCGTATTAAGCTAATTAATGACGGTGATGTTGCTGGTGCGATTAATACAGCATTCGATCATACAGGTGTAGACATTTTATTTGGCTCCGGTGGTGCTCCGGAGGGTGTCCTTTCAGCGGTCGCGTTAAAGTGTTTAGGAGGAGAAATCCAAGGAAAGCTTCTACCGCAAACAGATGAAGAGTTAGCACGTTGTATAAAAATGGGACTAGACGTCACAAAGGTTTTGGGAATGGAAGACTTAGTTACCGGTGACGACGCTATTTTCGCAGCTACAGGTGTCACAGATGGTGAACTTTTACGCGGTGTTCAATTTAAAGGCACAATCGGGACAACTCATTCTCTCGTTATGCGTGCAAAATCTGGAACTGTTAGATTCATAGACGGCAGACACAGCCTGAAGAAAAAACCAAATTTAGTAATTAAATAGGATAGAGGCGAGTCTTTGTACTCGCTTTTCCCGATTTTATAAGGGTCTTGACATCGAAACGTCATAACTCTATCAAAGAAGGTATTGATTAAAAACACGAGGATAGGGTAAAATAAAGAAGATTCATCTTGCAATTTTACTTCTATCAATTCAACAAGGAATTCATTGCCCGGCAGAAAAAATAAGTCCCGCGATGAAAACTTCTATGTTACCCTCAGAATGCTTCTGTATTCATTCTATCCATTTCAAAACATATAAATTGTTTTATCTATCTCTTTTTTTAAAAGAAAAAATACGAAGACGCTTTATATGATGGACGAATGAATCTTTGAACGAATCTCAAAACCAAATCTATTGGAGAGCATTTACGAGAAATAGAAAATAAACTAAAAAAAGAGTGGTGTACGAATGAGCATTACAATTTCAAGCCTTGAAAACATGAAGCTAAAAGAATTATATGAATTAGCACGTGAATATAAGGTTTCCTACTATAGCAAATTAACGAAGAAAGAGTTAATCTTTGCGATCTTAAAAGCCCGCGCTGAGCAGGACGGCCTTTTATTTATGGAGGGTGTTCTTGAGATTATCCAATCAGAAGGATTCGGATTCTTACGCCCAATCAACTATTCACCATCCTCAGAGGATATCTACATTTCAGCCTCTCAAATCCGTCGTTTTGATCTAAGAAATGGGGATAAGGTATCAGGTAAAGTACGTCCTCCAAAAGAAAATGAACGTTATTACGGTCTTCTTCACGTTGAGGCTGTGAACGGTGATGACCCAGAAACGGCAAAGGAACGTGTCCACTTCCCTGGTCTAACAGCTCTATATCCAGATCGTCAAGTGATTTTAGAAACAAAGCCAAACCATATTTCAACACGAATTATGGACATATTGGCACCAGTTGGTTTTGGACAACGTGGTCTAATTGTAGCGCCTCCTAAGGCTGGTAAGACCATGCTTATCAAGGAAATTGCAAATAGCATTACGACAAACCACCCAGAGGCTGAATTGATTGTATTATTAATTGATGAGCGCCCAGAAGAGGTTACAGACATCGAACGCTCCGTAACAGGTGATGTTGTAAGTTCAACTTTCGATGAAGTGCCAGAAAACCATATTAAGGTTGCTGAACTAGTTCTTGAAAGAGCCATGCGTCTTGTTGAACACAAACGTGACGTGATCATTCTTATGGATAGTATCACACGTCTTGCAAGAGCTTATAACCTTGTTATTCCTCCAAGTGGACGTACATTATCAGGGGGGATTGATCCAGCTGCATTCCACCGTCCAAAGCGTTTCTTCGGGGCAGCGAGAAATATTGAAGAAGGCGGAAGCTTAACAATCCTAGCAACTGCACTTGTTGATACAGGTTCACGTATGGATGATGTAATCTACGAGGAATTCAAGGGTACAGGTAACATGGAGCTTCACTTAGATCGTTCACTTGCTGAAAGACGTATTTTTCCTGCGATCGACATTCGTCGATCTGGAACACGTAAAGAAGAACTCCTTATTGAAAAAGAAAACCTTGATAAAATCTGGGCAATCCGTAAAGCAATGTCAGATTCACCAGATTTTGCAGAGAAATTTTTACGTAAGCTTAAGCAAACTAAAACAAATGCAGAGTTCTTTGAAATACTTGACGCTGAAAAGAAAGCGGCAGTTGCGAGAAGAAGCAATAGTAGACCTGAAGCATAAGAAGTGTGTGGTATCATGAGTCCGTAATGAAATCATGTTGGAAAAATTAACGAATTTTAACAGCAGGATTAAGTTGCAATTCAACGATTCACTTGTTATAATTTCAACATGTGCGTTTTAGGTTTTCGAAATTGTACATGCAATTTTGCTAAAACGTAACTCTGTTTCGATCAATGATTCAGGGCGGAAGGAGATGAGACGAATGAAATCAGGAATTCATCCAAACTATAAAAAAGTTATGGTGAAATGTGCTTGTGGAAATGAATTTGAAACTGGTTCTGTAAAAGAGGAGTTACGCGTTGAGGTATGCTCAGAGTGTCACCCATTCTATACAGGCCGTCAAAAATTCGCTGATGCAGGTGGACGTGTAGATAAATTCAACAAAAAATACGGTATTAAATAATATCGATTTGAAAAGCCAAAAACAGGCAAGTTTTTTCTTCTTGCCTGTTTTTTGTGCTACTAAACCTATTTTTACTCGCAATTATATAGTATTTACCTCATATAAAATAATCCTCTTAATTAGGTGACTCGGGTAATACTTAACCGAGGAAAGGAGACCTTCGTTTCATGTATATTATGAAGCAAAGTGGCTGGCTTGAAGTAATTTGTGGAAGCATGTTTTCAGGAAAATCCGAAGAGTTGATTCGACGTGTACGTCGTACTGAATTTGCAAGACAATCTGTTCAGGTATTTAAGCCTCAAATTGATAATCGATATAGTGAAAATTCTGTTGTATCTCATAATGGAACATCCTTTGACGCAAAACCAGTTGCAACATCTACAAAGATTTTGGAGCAGGTTTCCGCGGATACAGATGTAGTTGCAATTGACGAAGTGCAATTTTTTGATGACGAGATTGTAGATGTTGTTCAAATTCTTGCAAACCGTGGACATCGTGTCATCGTTGCAGGTTTGGATCAAGACTTCCGCGGCGAGCCTTTTGGAAAGGTTCCAGAGTTACTGTCATTAGCTGAGATGGTAACGAAATTACAGGCTGTGTGTTCTGTATGTGGTTCTCCTTCAAGCAGAACACAGCGCTTAATCAATGGACAACCAGCATCCTATGATGATCCAGTTATTTTGGTAGGTGCTTCCGAGTCATACGAGCCGCGTTGCCGTCACCATCACGAAGTACCGGGAAAACCGCTTTTAAAATCAGTTATTCAAAAAGATACAATGAAATTATAAGGCGCTCCTGTTGGGGTGCTTTTTTGAATACGAAAAAAGACCAGGCGTCTGTCAGGTTAGCTTAAGCACTCGAGCTGATATATAGACGGAAAAATTCCGTTTAATTGGAAATGATTATAAAAATAGTCTGAAATAAACGTAGGATTTCCGCCTATCGACTCAAAAAACATGGAAATTAGTGATTTTGCTTTACATAGTCGTAATATCTCCCCTTATATACCCCGAAAAGAGCTCAAATTTGCAATTAACCGGAAAATCTCCGCCCCAGTCAGGGGTGCTTTTTCCTTTTTAAAATAAAAAAGACCAGGCTGTCTGTCCTGATCTTAAAATAGAAATCCAAGTACTCTTTTGCGTTTTCTTGACCCTTCGACTTTTTCAAGGGTAACGGCTGTTTGTTTTTGGAGCTCTTCTTTTTCCCTTTCAAGCTGCTCGATATATTCCTCCATTTTCTGCATCTTTTTTTGGAGTTCATCTATTTCCTTGCGATGCTGTAAAAGCTGGTAGGATACAACATCACTTGCTTTTTCCTCAATCTGTCTTTCGTTCTCTTTGATCCGATCCATTATCGCGTTTAATTTTTCCGAGAGTGTTTTATCTGAAGCTTGTACCATTTTCCGTACGGTCCCCTTCCTAGGCTCTGGTGGTGATAGTTCGATTTTATCAGATGGGACCCCAGATTTCACTTGATTCCGTATTCCTTCGAAAAGTGAAAGGTCTTTTTCCTCAAACACATAATGGCCATATTCATTTTTATCACATGGTATATCGAAGTTTTTAATCCATTTCCGAACGGTTTTATTAGTAACTCCCAATTTTTTTGCGAACTCCGTAGTATTCACACCAACCACTCCCCCTATTTTGATTTTCCGATTCTGTATATACTACTACGATTCTCCCTTTTTCAGTAAAATCCTTCCGGGTAGACAAAACTAGAAGCTTTTCGTCAAAGAAAGAACCAATCCTACATTAAATCTGTGTTTCGACAGCGAAATTAGGGGTAATTAGTGTTAAATGTGGGAAGCGTATAGGTCTAATAATATATGAAAATAGTACTATATCCTAGGATGTTAGGTGATGACAGTTATATTTTCTATATTTTAATAATAGTATGAAAAACATGAGGTGTACGAAATGCCATATTAACTTTATTTCGCAAAAGTTTCGCACTTCTATAGTGGTGATATGAATGCAAAAAATGCATTCCAAATCACTCAAAGGTTAAACTCCGACTGAATAATAAGTTGGTGCAAATACACCACGGTATATTTTTAAGGAGGTTTTATAATGACCAGTGATGTATATCAATTGTTAGCTATTATTATTTATTTGGCTGGGATGGTGTTTATCGGGTGGTATGCCTATAAACGTACATCTAACCTGACGGACTACATGCTTGGAGGGCGTGGACTTGGACCAGCGGTGACAGCCCTAAGTGCTGGAGCTGCTGATATGTCAGGTTGGTTGCTCATGGGGCTTCCTGGGGCAGTTTATGTAAGCGGGCTTGTTGAAGCTTGGATTGCGGTCGGTCTTTCAGTCGGTGCCTATTTGAACTATGTACTCGTTGCACCACGTTTGCGCGTATATACGGAAATATCCAAGGATTCCATTACAATTCCGAGTTTTTTAGAAAATCGTCTTAAAGACAAATCTCGTCTTTTACGGATTGCTTCAGGGATGATTATTCTTGTTTTCTTTACTTTTTACGTCTCTTCCGGAATGGTAGCGAGTGGTAAGTTTTTCTACAGTTCATTTGGACTTGATTATCACATTGGGCTTTTAATCGTATCAGGCGTTGTCATTTTCTATACTTTGTTTGGTGGATTTTTAGCGGTCAGCTATACGGATGTTGTTCAAGGACTTATTATGTTTGTCGCCCTTTTACATGTTCCGATCGTCGGGATATTTTTTACCGGTGGTCTCTCGGAAACAGCAACGAGCATTCGCGCAGTTGATCCCAAAATGTTGAATCTTGTTTCAGGTGCTTCCTTCCTTGGGATTTTGTCTGCGGTTGCATGGGGGCTTGGTTATTTCGGGCAACCACATATTATTGTTCGTTTTATGGCGATCACCTCGGTTAAAGAAGTGAAAAGTGCACGTCGTATTGGAATCGGGTGGATGGTTCTTAGCATATTTGGAGCTGTTGCGACGGCACTAATCGGGATAGCTTATTTTCAGCAAACGAACGGAACACTCACGGATCCGGAAACAGTTTTCATTGTTATGGGGCAGATTCTTTTCCATCCTTTTATTGCGGGAATTATGCTTGCGGCTATACTTGCTGCGATTATGAGTACGATTTCTTCGCAGTTGATTGTGACATCCTCGGCACTCATAGAAGACTTGTATAAAGCAGTTATTAAGACTGATGCATCGGATAAGCGATATGTATTTTTAGGAAGGATGGCTGTACTTGTAGTATCGATTTTAGCGATGGCGCTCGCTTGGCCAAATAACGAGTCTATTTTGAAAATCGTTTCGTTCGCGTGGGCAGGATTTGGTGCTTCATTCGGTCCAGTCATTTTACTTTCCTTATATTGGCGGAAGATTACAGCTACAGGTGCCTTTTGGGGAATGGTTGCTGGTGCGATTACCGTTTTAATTTGGGGGAATGTGAAACTGTTAACGGATACCCTTTATGAAATTGTTCCCGGATTCATCATCTGTTGGGTTGTAACGTACTTTGTAAGCTTGGCAACATATCGACCAAATGCTGAGGTTGATAAGGAATTCTCAGAAGCGATTGAAATTTTAAAGAAGGAAAGTTGATTGAAAAGCCTGTGGTGTATACTGCAGGCTTTTTGATGATATAGTTAATGAATAAAATTACTAAATGGGGTGACATGCATCTTCTTTTCGATGTCTTGGTGTCTAGCTGCAGCGCCTAGCCTCTCTCTGGTCTAGCCAATCCGTCAAGAAGGATAAAGGGCATCCTTCTCGACGGCTTTTCTTATGCTTGTCGGATTTGCACAGGACAAGGAAAACTTCGGCAGCATAATCATCGTACGAAGAAAATGCATTGCATTTTGGAGGAAGTGTTGACATAGACGTTTGCCACAGGACGTGGCAGTAATTAGTCGATGTTCCTTATTCAAGGCGTCTCCGCTTTTCGATGGTAATTTGCTTTGACCTATAAGGTTACCCTATACTATAATTATACTGTTATGGACTAAATTTTGAGGTGAAGACCGTGTTCGATCGATTAGAGGCTGTAGAAGCTCGTTATGAAAAACTAAATGAACTCTTAAGTGATCCAGATATCGTCAGTGATACAAAAAAACTGCGTGATTATTCAAAAGAACAATCTGATATACAAGAAACAGTTGAAAAGTATAGAGAGTACAAAGAGGTTAAGGAACAGCTTACCGATGCGAAGGCAATGCTAGAAGAAAAGCTCGATGCAGAGATGCGTGAAATGGTGAAAGAAGAAATCAACGAACTCGAGGACCAAATAGAGGAACTGGAGGATCGTCTTCACGTGCTCTTATTGCCGAAGGACCCGAATGATGACAAAAACGTAATCATGGAAATCCGCGGTGCTGCAGGTGGAGATGAGGCTGCGTTATTTGCTGGTGACCTATACCGCATGTACAGTCGATATGCAGAACACCAAGGCTGGAAGATTGATGTTATGGACACAAACTCAACTGGTGTTGGTGGATTTAAAGAAATTATCTTTATGATAAACGGAAAAGGTGCATTTTCTAAATTGAAATTTGAAAATGGAGCCCATCGTGTGCAACGTGTTCCTGAAACAGAATCAGGCGGACGCATCCACACATCAACTGCAACTGTTGCGGTATTACCTGAAGCAGAAGAAGTTGAAGTCGAAATTCATGAAAAAGACATTCGTGTTGATACATTTGCTTCTAGTGGACCTGGGGGACAAAGTGTTAATACGACAATGTCAGCGGTTCGTTTAACGCATTTGCCAACTGGAACTGTGGTTTCCATTCAGGATGAGAAATCCCAAATCAAAAATAAAGAAAAAGCAATGAAGGTATTACGCGCCCGTGTTTATGACAAGTTCCAACAGGAAGCTCAAGCAGAATACGATCAAAACCGTAAACAAGCAGTAGGTACTGGTGACCGCTCGGAGCGTATCCGAACGTACAATTTCCCGCAAAACCGTGTGACCGACCACCGGATTGGATTAACGATTCAAAAGCTTGATCAAATCCTAGCTGGGAAACTTGATGAAGTCATCGATGCTTTAATCATGGAAGACCAAGCAAGAAAAATGGAACAAGCCGAATAATGGCTGCATTTCATAAAATACTCGAAGCCCTCAAATGGGCTTCTTCTTGTTTACGGGAAAATGGTCGGGATGAAAATATTGGGGAAATGCTGTTGTGTCATTATTTGGGCATGAATCGGGCTAAGCTGTTTGCTGAACTTCGGGAAGAACTAGATGGTGCTGTGAAGGCAAAGTTTGTTGCAGACATAGAAAAGGTTGTGAGCGGGGTTCCGGTTCAACACATCATTGGCTATGAGGAATTTTACGGACGCAGATTTTTGGTGAACGAGGAAGTCTTGATCCCGAGACCTGAGACGGAAGAATTGGTCCAAGGATTGTTAGCAAGGATTGAGCGATTATTTGGTGCGACCGAAGTTATCAAAGTCGTTGATGTTGGGACGGGAAGTGGAGCGATATCAGTATCGCTCGCACTTGAAAATCAGCAACTAGACGTGATGACAGTGGATATTGCAAAAGCTTCTATTGATGTGGCGAGGGAAAATGCTGAACGGTTAGGTGCAAAAGTGAGATTCTTTGAAGGAGATTTATTAAGCCCTTTAATGGATGAAGGTATGAAGGTTGATGTAGTCGTTTCAAATCCACCATATATTCCTGAAGAAGACATTGCGACCTTATCAACGGTGGTGAAGGACCATGAACCACTACGGGCGTTAGTTGGTGGTCAAGATGGATTGGATTTTTATCGTCGTTTCATGAAAGAAATTCCACTTGTGTTGAATGAAAAAGGAATTGTGGCGTTTGAAGTGGGGGTTGGACAAGGAGAAGCAGTTGCTTCCATGTTAGTAGACACATTTTCTGGGGCAAAAGTAGAAGTCGTGGACGATATTAATGGAAAAGATCGAATGGTATTTGCAGAAATAGGGTTTTAGAAAAGGCTTGGGGTAGTGATCCAAGCCTTTTTTTGATGTTCGAGGACCTGATTGCGCCATCATAAGGCATAATTGCGCGTTATACTACGGTAATTGCGTTTTAATATTGACGATTGCGCTTAAATTATGATAATTGCGCTATCCGGTTCGTTTATTGCGCTATACCGCCTTTTCAGCCATCGATCCTAGTAATTCTTCTTCCACGAAATAAAGTAGGTAACAACCTGAATCAATGGATAAAGCAAAAATAGAATAATAGGGTAGTATGGGACCATTTCAGAGATGAATGGATAGAGTAAGAATAGGGCCGCGATGAATGGGAATGTGGACCACATACTAATATATGAAGCTCGACAAGCTTTTCCAGTGAGTTCCTTTTCACGCTCGTCACCTTCTTCAAATTCAACAGGCAATAAAAACACTTTTTTCCATGACTTTCGCTTCTTTTTTAATTTTGGCAAGGTAAGTGCTGAAAAAATGATGCCTACAACAATGGCGATAAAAATAGGCATGACATTAATTTCAATAAACCAAGGTGGTGCTTGATTGGTTAGTACGATTTTTGCAAAATCAATTTGGGCATAATACAATGCCGACAATCCCCAGCCAAAGATAGCCAGTGTAATAACCGAATACATGACATTACGAAAAATACTCATCTTTCCTCATCCTCCAAATAAAAAATTTCTTCAATTGGCAAGTGAAACGTATATGCAATATTCATGGCTAGCAGTAGTGAAGGGATATAGCTTCCTTTTTCCAATGCGACGATGGTTTGCCGTGTTACATTGACCTTTTCAGCAAGAGCGCCCTGTGTCAGGCTATGCTTTGCACGGAGCTCTTTCACGCGATTTTTAATCTCCATTTACAATATCCTCCAATTGTTTCTAATTCCATTGTAAAGTCAACTATACATTTTGTAAAGTCAACTTTACAATTTATTTAGGTCCACACGATATGGGTCACAAAGACGTTGCCACAGTACGTGGCGTTCTTAGTCTTTGATCCTAAATGAGTACGCCCACAAAAAAATAGTTTAATAGATTTTTTAAATTTGGTAGTTTAGGATTTTGTTTTTTTGGCGAGAATGGGTTGTGAAGGGATGGTGCTAGAGAATGAGTAAACAAATTGCGATTATATCATTTATATTTTTAATGTTAATTGGGGCAAATAGCCATTTATTGATAAAAGAAACAAGTGCGCAAGGGGCT
Source organism: Bacillus sp. JJ1521 (assembly GCF_036965165.1). NCBI lineage: Bacteria > Bacillati > Bacillota > Bacilli > Caryophanales > Bacillaceae > Bacillus > Bacillus sp. JJ1521. Next base: position 108,981 of record NZ_JBALOX010000001.1, read on the forward strand.
GAGGTCATTCCCGATGAGGCGATCCGGCTCCGTATCTTAGCAAATAGTGATTCCGATGAAGATCAAGCTTTAAAGCGCAAGGTGCGTGATGCGGTAAATGCTGAAATTACAGTGTGGGTGGCAGAACTAACTTCAATTGAAGCGGCTAGAGAGTTGATTCAAGAGAGACTACCAGAAATAGAGAAAATCGTTGCTAGAGTGTTAGAAGAGGAAAAGAGTAATCAATCCTATACGGTCGATTACGGACGTAATGTGAAGTTCCCTACAAAGCTTTATGGGCAATTTCTATATCCAGCCGGTGAGTACGAAGCCATTCTGATTTCATTAGGTGAAGCCGAAGGGGCAAACTGGTGGTGTGTGTTGTTCCCGCCATTATGTTTCTTAGATTTCTCAACTGGTGATGCAGTCGAAGCGTCTGATGATGAAGGGAAAAATGTTGCGATTGAGCAAGAGGTTGAGAAGGAAGAAAAAGTAGAAACGAAGGATAAGAAAGAAAAGAAAGTTACTGATGAAAATGAAGAAGAAGAAGTTGAGGTGAAATTTTTCTTGGTTGAATTTTTCACATCATTATTCAGTTAAAAATCTATCATTTGGTTCTATTTTATAGAAACCCTCATAGAGTAGTTACTAGATAACTTTATTCAGCAGAAGTTCCGTAATTTGTGTTGGAATTTAAACTCCGGCTGAAAAAAGGAACTCAGACTAAGAACGTCACATCCTGTGACAACGTCTGAGTGACCAACATTGTGTTGGCCTAAAAATCGGGCGCAAATACGCTGAGGCGAATTTGATCTAAGATGGGGTGGAAAAAATGAAACAAATTAGAACGGCAAATGAGCAGGATATTGAAAAGGTAACAGCATTTTTAGGACAAGCAGAAGTGAGTACGGATGGTATTGATTCGATCATTGACCACTTTATTCTTTTGGAAGATGCCGAACAAAAAATCCTTGCCACATTAGGGATTGAGAGAATTGAGCAAGATGGACTGTTAAGGTCACTTGTCATTTCTCCAGGTGTGGACCAAACAAATTTACTAACTTTATTTAAAAGTGCTATTTCACTAGCAAAGCATAAGGAATTACATCACCTGTTTTTGGCGACAAATAAGCAAGCATCGATTCAATTTTTTGAGATGCTCGGCTTCAAACAAGCGGATATGACTGAGCTTCCGGACTATATTAAAGAGTCAAATCATATCTCACAGCTTCTTGAAAAGACGGATCCAATGTTCATGGTTTCGCAAATTGAAAAATAATATAGTTTTTCGAACCCCTATTTGTGGACGGAATGTGCGCAAGTGGGGGTTTTCATTTAGTTATTAAGCCTGATTGTGGATAATGTGGATAATTAATATTGTTAAAATGTAGATAAATGTGATAATCTGTGAAACGTGATGAAAAATATGGGTTGTGGATGATTTTTTTCCTTTAGGTGTTGAATGTGGTAAAACTGGTTATATCCACAAAACTATCCACATTTTCGGGTTAATTGTCCACAAAATGTGGATAACACTTGTTTTCTACCCCTTAAATACCTATACTTTTTTATATTGCGATAACAAATAAACAAGATAATCAAATACGACTTGGCGTATTTGCGCCCGATTTTTTTCGAACTAGTTCGAAAAATTTCCTTTGAAAAATCGTGGCATCCGCCGGAGGCTTAACTTTTATTCAGATTTAAACTGAATAAAAGTTTAAGGAATTTTCATATAGGAGTTGCGTTACATGGATACAAAACAATGGGTTGTGGATAAACATCAACAAAATTTAGAATCTTATCCACAAATAAATGAGGCAGCAAGTCTACTAAAGAACAATGAAGTGGTCGCATTCCCGACGGAAACAGTGTATGGGCTAGGGGCAAATGCTTTATCTAATGAGGCTGTTGCAAAAATTTTCGAGGCAAAGGGTCGTCCAAGCGATAATCCACTGATTGTACACATTTCCACAATCGGGCAGCTATATAAAATTGCGCAGGATATTTCTGAGCAAGCGGAGCGCTTGATCGAAAAGTTTTGGCCTGGTCCTTTAACACTTGTATTAAAAAGAAAAGAAAATGCGGTGTCGAACAGAGTAACAGCTGGACTAGAAACAGTTGCGGTTCGCATGCCAAGTCATCCGGTGGCATTGGCATTGATTTCGGCATCAGGTCTTCCACTTGCAGCACCGAGTGCAAACCTTTCTGGAAAACCAAGTCCGACACTGGCAAAGCATGTGGCTGATGATCTGACTGGAAAAATCGCGGGGATATTAGATGGCGGAGCTACTGGTGTTGGACTTGAGTCAACAGTTTTAGATTGCTCAGGTGAAGTGCCTGTGATTTTACGACCAGGTGGAGTGACAAAGGAACAACTTGAGGAAGTCTGTGGTGTCGTAGAGGTAGATAAAGCAATTTTAACAGAAGGTGAAGCGCCAAAATCGCCTGGAATGAAATATAAACATTATGCACCGACAGCATCACTTACGATTGTGAATGGGTCGCTGGAATTTATACAGTCTCTCGTAAAAGCGAAACAAAAAGAGGGCTTAAAGGTTGGCGTCCTTACAACGAAAGAACGTGAAAACAAGTATGAGGCGGATAAAATTATTGCGTGTGGATCGCGTGAGGATTTGGAATCGGTAGCCAACAGACTCTATGATGTGTTGCGGTTATTTGATGAAAGTGATGTCGTTGTTATTTTTAGTGAAAGCTTTCCAAGCGAGGGAATTGGACAAGCAATTATGAACAGGTTAACCAAGGCTGCAGGCCATAAATTGATTACAGAATAAATTGGGGAATCCTTCTTCTATTTTGAATTGTACATGCATATGTTGAAAATAGGCACGTCCAAGGAGGTAGAAGATGGATATAACAGCATTTCTCGGAGAACTTATAACCTTATTTATCATGGCGTTTGCTTTAGGAATGGACGCATTTTCCGTTGGGCTTGGAATGGGCCTAATCCGATTGAGACTCAAGCAAATTTTTTCAATCGGGATAACCATCGGTCTGTTTCATATGTGGATGCCTTTGGCAGGCATGATGATTGGACATTTTTTATCAGATACATTTGGAGCCATTGCAACCTATGTAGGTGGCGGATTGCTCTTATTTTTAGGCTTACAAATGATTATTTCCTCCTTCAAGGATGATGATCAACAACGCATGATTACACCGGTTGGATTCGGGTTATTTATTTTTGCTTTAAGTGTGAGCTTAGATAGCTTTTCGGTGGGGCTTTCACTAGGGATATACGGTGCGAAAACAGTCATGGTCATTCTCATGTTCGGAGTCGTCAGTATGATTCTTTCATGGGTTGGTCTCCTTTTAGGTCGAAAGGTCCAGAATTGGCTTGGTACATATAGCGAGGTCTTAGGTGGCAGCATCCTTCTCGTCTTTGGTGTGAAACTCCTTCTTCCTTTATAGGTTTGAAAACTATTACAAAACTGTGAGTGCGGATGAAATTCTGTGCTCTTTTTTTAATATTGGCTATGTCTTTCATGCTAATCTCGATTATAATGAAATTATATCGAAATTTGTCTAAAGATGCAGGACGAAAGTAGCGTAAGGGCAACTATGAGGAGGGTGACGAAATGATACGTGTTTTATTTGTTTGCACAGGGAATACATGTAGAAGTCCGATGGCCGAGGCGATTTTAAGAAAAAAGTCTGGGGAAAACATAGAGGTCAAATCTGCGGGAATTTTTGCAGGAAACGGAAGTCCTGCTACAGCAAATACTGCCCATGTGTTAAGTGAAAATGGAATAGAGTGTCAGCATTCTTCTTCATTGTTAACACAAGACCATATTGAGTGGGCCACTTGTATTTTTACGATGACCAATCATCATAAACAGGCAATTCTTCACAGTTTCCCAGAAGCACATGCCAAGGTGTTTACATTAAAAGAATTTGTAGACGGCAGCGGGGATGTATCTGACCCTTTCGGAGGACCAGTGGAGATATATAGAGAAACCTATGCAGAACTTGAACCATTAATTGATCAAGTACTTTCAAAACTAAAATAGATAGATTATGGGGGAGAATCGGGTGGAAAAAAGGCGCTACAAATTTGGTCTTAGGTTAAAATTAGTCCTATTTACAACTATTTTAGCGGTTGTAACGTATTCAACATCTGCGTTATTCATTTATTTTGTGTATCCTTTTGTTGAAGAAATGCTGAATCAGCAAGTATTTGTAATTGGAACATTGGCATTAGGAATTATCTGGTCAGGGATTCTTGCCTATTTTGCGGCATCCTTTATTACAAAGCCACTTCAAAAGCTTGAACAGGTGGCTATTCATGCTGCAAATGGGGATATTCGCGAGGATGTACCTGTTTCAAAATCAGATGACGAGATTCGTAGCTTGAGTCTTGCATTTAATAAAATGCTACATAATCTACGTGAAATGGTTCAACATATCGAGGAAAACTTTGAAAATACGAATGAAAAAGTGATTGAAATTACAAAGGCTTCTAGTCTTGCATCTGAGCAAGCAGAAAGTATTAATCGCACTATTTCTGAGATTTCCAAAGGAGCTGACAGCTCTGCAGTGTCGATTCAAGAGACGGCTGAATCTGTGGAGGATGTTATTCAAATTGCCGAAGAGGTTCAACAAAATGCAAACACTTCACAAAAACTATCAGTTGAAATGGTTGATACGTTGAATGATAGTAAAGAGGTTGTGCATTCGCTTATTTCGGGAATTAATAAGCTTGTTGAGAATAACCAAACTTCGCTAGAAGCGGTAAATCGCTTAGAAACAAATGCAAAGGAAGTAGAAAATATTATTTCGCTAGTTGGTGATATTGCCGGCCAAACGAACTTGCTTGCATTGAATGCCTCAATTGAAGCGGCACGTGCGGGTGAGCACGGCAAGGGCTTTGCAGTTGTGGCGGAAGAAGTGAGAAAGCTTGCGGACGAAAGTTCAAAGGCTGTTCAAGGTATTTCTGAGCTGATTAAAAATATCCAGCAAGAGGTTCGAAATGTAGTTGTTCAAATTACAGAACAGGTTGCAGTTGCAAACGAAGAAGCGAAAAAAGGGACGATCACAAATGAGGCCATTGCTGAAATGACAACGTCTGTCCATGAGGTAGCAGATGCCGTGAAGCAAATTGCTGCATTGGTTGAAAAACAAATGGACCGCATTCAAGCGACATCCTTGCAGTCACAAGAAGTAGCTGCGATTGCAGAAGAAACATCCGCAGGTGCACAGGAAGTTAGTGCAGCAACCCAGCACCAGGCAAATGTGATTGTTGAAGTGGACGATTTAGCACAGGAGCTCGCCACCCAAGCAAGTCAGTTAAAGCAGACAATTCAACGATTTACATTGTAATTTTAATATGAAGGAACTCCTGTTTTGGTTTGGGAGTTCTTTTTTAGGTATAATAAGGGTAGGAATTTTAATATAGGGGGATGTACAATGAAAGTGGCAATTGCTTCAGACCATGGTGGTTTAGTATTGCGTGAAGAAATCAAGGATTTATTGGATGAACTTAAGATTGAATATGATGATTTTGGGTGTGATTGCCAAGGATCTGTTGACTATCCGGATTATGCACTACCAGTGGCAAAAAAAGTGGCGGATGGGGAATATGATCGTGGTATTTTAATTTGCGGAACTGGAATTGGAATGAGTATTGCTGCGAATAAGGTTCATGGTATTCGTTGTGCACTCACCCATGATGTGTTTAGTGCAAAGGCAACTCGAGAGCATAATAACAGCAATATCTTGGCGATGGGTGAGCGTGTTATCGGTCCAGGACTTGCACGTGAAATCGCAAAAGCATGGCTAACAACTGAATTTTTAGGTGGTCGTCATGAAAACAGAATCAATAAAATCACTGAATACGAAAACAGCACAGAAGAGTAAAATGGAGCGCCTGAGGATTTTTTGAATCAGGCGTATATGTGTTTATCCAGTCCAACGATAAAACCTTTGACTGAATAAACACAAAGCCTCCGGCAGATGCCACAAATTTTCAAAGGAAACTTTTCGAGCAGTAAGATCAAAGACTAAAAACGCCAGATCCTGTGGCAATGTCTTTATGACCCACGTCCTGTGGGCCTAAAATCTGGGCGCAAATACGTCGAGGTGTATTTGATTTCAGTCAGTTAGGAGGGTTTTGGAAATGGTAGCGGACATAGAGGTATGGAGAGGACAACTTCGAACAATTCTTTCAGAGTTTGTGGAAAGGGCTTCGTTGAAAAAAGGAGAGCTCCTCGTAGTAGGTTGTAGTACGAGTGAAGTCATCGGCGAGCGAATCGGTACAGCAGGATCTGAGGAAGTAGCAGAAATGATTTTTAGTGAAATGGATTCACTTCGTAAAGGCGTAGGTATAGAGCTTGCATTTCAATGCTGTGAGCATTTAAACCGTGCACTGGTTGTGGAGCGTGAAACAGCATTACATAAAAATTATGAGCAAGTAACCGTCGTACCGGTTCGAACAGCAGGTGGAGCAATGGCGACCTATGCATATGGACAGTTTAAAGATCCGATAGTGGTTGAATTTATTAAGGCTGAAGCGGGAATTGATATTGGCGATACTTTTATCGGCATGCATCTTAAACATGTTGCGGTGCCAATCCGAAGTTCACTAAAGGAACTTGGGAGTGCGCATATCACAATGGCCAAAGTAAGACCAAAACTTATCGGCGGCGAGCGAGCTGTTTATCCGGATAAAAAGGAAAATAAGAAGTGTTAGTAGAGACAGGGTGTGAATCCTTGTCTTTTTTGATAAGTGAACAATATTAAACGAATGGTAGTATAACGTTCGTGTTTTATAAAAAAGATGTAATTTTATTTAGTTGACACAAAAACCAATAGTGGTGCTGCCCCAACGTCCTTAACCCTCATTTTTAAGTGGTTTCAATGAGAATCCAATTAAAAACTTAATCTTCCTACTACCGAATAAAAGTGTTACAATGATAAAGTATTTTTCAAATTAGCGAATAATTCATACATCGGTTAAAAGGAGGATTCCAATGAAACATTTATCGGAGCAAGATCAACAAGTATTTCATGCAATTCAAGATGAACTGCAACGACAACGTACGAAAATTGAACTGATTGCATCTGAAAACTTTGTAAGTGAAGCAGTCATGGAAGCCCAAGGTTCTGTATTAACAAATAAATATGCAGAAGGGTATCCTGGCCGTCGTTACTATGGTGGCTGTGAGCATGTGGATGTTGTGGAGGACATTGCAAGAGAACGCGCGAAGGAAATCTTCGGTGCAGAGCACGCAAATGTGCAGCCACACTCAGGGGCTCAAGCAAATATGGCCGTATACTTTACAATCCTTGAGCAGGGTGACACTGTACTTGGGATGAATCTTTCCCATGGTGGACATTTAACACATGGTAGTCCGGTAAACTTCAGTGGAATTCAATATAATTTCGTGGAGTATGGAGTGGATCCTGAAACACATCAAATCAATTACGATGATGTGCGTGAAAAAGCATTAGCACATAAGCCAAAACTTATCGTTGCGGGTGCGAGTGCATATCCACGTGCAATTGATTTTAAAAAGTTCAGAGAAATCGCGGACGAAGTGGGTGCATACTTAATGGTTGACATGGCTCACATCGCAGGTCTAGTGGCAACTGGAATTCACGAAAACCCAGTTCCATATGCGGATTTCGTAACGACAACTACTCATAAAACATTACGTGGTCCACGTGGTGGTATGATTCTTTGTAAAGAAGAATTCGCAAAGAAAATTGATAAGTCAATCTTCCCTGGTATCCAAGGTGGTCCATTAATGCACGTAATTGCTGCCAAAGCAGTAGCATTTGGCGAAGTTCTTACGGATGAGTTCAAGCAATACACCAAAAATATTGTCAGCAATGCGGCTAGATTAGCTGAGTCTTTACAAAAAGAAGGCTTAGACCTAGTGTCTGGAGGAACTGACAATCACTTATTACTAGTGGATGTTCGTTCATTAGGGTTAACTGGTAAGGTGGCTGAAAAGGTTCTTGACGATATCGGGATCACAGTTAACAAAAACACGATTCCATTTGATACAGAAAGCCCATTTGTAACAAGTGGGATCCGTATCGGCACAGCAGCTGTGACAAGCAGAGGCTTTGGATTAGAGGATATGGATGAAATTGCGTCAATTATCGCATTTGCATTAAAAAATTCACAAGACGAAGCTAAGTTAGCGGAAGCAAGCGCGCGTGTAGAAGCATTAACTAGCAAGTTCGTACTTTATAAAGAGTATTAAGATGTTTGAAGGCGGGGTCACTGTAATTGGTGGCTCTGCCTTTTTGGGTTAGGGCACAATTATTTAGAGATAGGGAACAATCTTCTGGAGTTAGGGTACATTTCCTCGAACTTAGGGCACAATCTCCGAAAAATCTTCCGCCCAAACGGCTTTTGTCCGATATATATGAAACTTTGTCCGATATACAAAAATGAACATGCACCTGT
>NZ_JBALOX010000002.1:0-255 GCF_036965165.1 Bacillus sp. JJ1521
ATGAAGGCGAATTATAATAACCTAAACATACGAAATTCGACAAGCATATGTACTTGTCGAATTTTTTTGTATGCTCATTTAATACCCAAACAAAACATAAAAACCAGATAATACCACTAACAGAATTATATTATCAAAATTGCCGAAAAACATTGGGAATTTTGCTGAATTTTCTTTATAATGATAAGAAAACAGGTCTTTCTGCCTATGGATATGAATTAGCCCCTAAATTAATGTAATAGTATAGTAAAAAAA
>NZ_JBALOX010000002.1:286-16333 GCF_036965165.1 Bacillus sp. JJ1521
AATTTAAAAAATACTTCGAATTTCATATACAAGTTTCAAAACAAGTGATGGAGAGGAAGGGGGTTCAATATATGCAAATTGGAAATCGGAAAAGTGCTCTAGAACATTTAGCTGTAACACCATCATCGGTCAATCTCGTAATAACGGTAACAATAAATGGTCAAATCCTTTATGTTTCTAGCAACTGTAAAGATATCTTGGGCTATACAAAAGACATGCTGATTGGAAATTCGATTAAAAATATTATCCATAAAGATGACAGGTTCATGCTTGAAAGTTATTTTTTCAATAAACAGCAAGCAGCATGTGCATTGAGAGTGTTAAAAACAAATCATGATATTATCTGGTTCGAAACAATTGTTGAGCCTATCTATTACTCCGAGTCTTGCGAATATGAAGAAATCCTATTAAAAATGAACCTGTTAGTGGAGCCAGCAAATAACTTGATTTCTGAGGAGATCAGCCCTAATTCGTTATTATCGTCGATTATTCAGGATGAGAGCCTTCAATATAATAGGTTAGTAGATGCACCGATTTTAATAGATGAAGCTCCATTTCCAATTATCATAGCAAAATTAGGTAAAATCGTTTATTTGAACAAGGAAGTGGCTTCCTTATTAGAAATTCAACATCCTCATGAGGTAGTCGGCAACACGATTTATCAGTTTATAGACGAAGAATTTCACGAAGTTATGGCTAAACGAATTGAGCAACTCCAAAGTGGGTTTCGTTTAGGGATTATCGAACAAAAATGGAAGAAACAAAACAACGAAAAAATGTACGTTGAAGTGAAGGAAGTCCCAATCTATATTCAGGACGAGATATATGAGTATATTGTCTTACATGATATTTCATCGCGTAAGTCATTCCACGATATTATCCATAGAAGTCGAGAACGCTATCAACGAATTATTCAAAATTCAATTGATACGATCGCAGTCATTTATCAAAATAATTGGGTGTTTATCAATGATTCTGGTGTCAAAACCTTTGGGGCTAACAGTTATACAGAAATGTTAGGGAAAAATATTTATACCTTCCTTCATCCAGAAAATCATGATCAAGTGAGGAACTTCATTGAAATCGTAAATTCTGAAAAGAAGGAAGTAAATTTCAGTAAGCAATCATGGTATACATTCCAAGGAAAGCAAATTTTTACCGAATTAATCGGAATACCGACTACATATTTCGGGGAATCTGCAGTTCAAGTCATTATCCGTGATATTTCTGACCGTATTAAGGCAGAGGAATTAATGATTAAATCTGAAAAACTATCGATTGCAGGTCAACTTGCGGCAGGAATTGCCCATGAAATTAGAAATCCATTAACCGCTATTAAAGGATTTTTACAATTGTTTAACGATGAGTTCCAAGGGAAACAGAATTATTTTGATATTATTTTTTCTGAATTAAATCGAATTGAATTAATTTTAAGTGAGCTTTTGTTACTGGCAAAGCCATCGGAAATTAAATTCAAAAATAAGGATATCCGGACTATTTTACGTGATGTTGTGACACTCCTTGAAACACAGGCGATCCTTCAAAATATTCAAATCAATATTGACTTTTTGAATGAAGATTCGATTATTACATGTGATGAAAATCAGATTAAACAAGTCTTTATCAACCTTATCAAAAATTCGATCGATGCGATGGAAAATGGCGGCACGATCTTTATTCGCACAATGGTGACAAACGACTCAATCTATATTTTATTTATAGATGAGGGTTGTGGAATTCCAAAATCCATCCTAGACAGAATCGGGGAGCCTTTTTATACAACGAAGGAAAAGGGAACAGGACTTGGGCTAATGGTAAGCTATAATATTATCGAAAATCATAACGGAGAAATTAAGGTGGATAGCAAAGAAAATGAAGGTACAACCTTTGAGATAAAGCTTCCACGAATTAACGAAACGGTGTAGCACAAAAGGCTACACTGTTTTTATTTTCTTATGTCCAGCTCCAGGCGCCTTGCACATTGCAATTAAAAAGGCTAGTGCATCTCGCACTAGCCAATTGGTTATTGTAAAAAATTATGTTTGGATAGTAACATATTATATTGTTTTGAAAGTTCCATAAATAATGTTTCATCTCGGTCAATTAGTGACTGATCAATTTGTTTTAGTAATTGTTCTTTCTTAAAGGAGGCCTGTGATTGGATGAGAACCATTTCTGCTACCTTCTCATACATTTCATCATCAGGCGTTTGAGGAATAACAACTACTTCATTTTTTTGCTCTTTGTTCAAATGGTCCATTACGTAATCACTCCTTTTAATTTTTCGCTTATTTGTAAAAAAACGCCGTTTACTTGATAAGCGTAACTAGAGCCATGCTATTATAGGAAAATAATGCATCGTCTAGTTGTCTTTCTATTATGAAGGGAAAACAGTAAAAAGTAAAGTATTTTTTAGAAAATTTAGATATATCAGAACAAATAAGAGTGGAAAACATTGAGGTAAGTGGGAATATGAAAAAATGGGTTACTTTCCTAAAAAGTATCATAGTATGATATGAGGACTTTTTAACTTTCCTTAGCAGGGGTCGACCCCTGCTAAGGAAAGTTAAAAGCCACCGGCGGATGCCTCAGATTTTCAAAGGAAACTTTCGAGCAGGCTCGAAAAATCTGGGCGCAAATACGCTAAGGCGCATTTGAATAAAAAAGGGAGGTACCTGCTATGAATCAACCATATGGTGGATATCAAATAAATCCATATAACAGGGCAGTTCCACAATATTATAACCCGTATTATCCGATCAATGGCTACCCACAGTCTTATTATATAAATCCTTACACACCAGAAAATCAAACACGGCAAACAGAGGAATTTCAAAATGTATGGAAAGAGGTACGGAAATCTTTAAAACCCCATTATAATGAATTGGCAGAATATAATGTCAACCGAAGAGTGTCACAGTATATAGCCATGCAGCTCGTCATGTTCACAGTTATAACGCAAAATCAATTTTCAGGTTCTCTGGATCAAAAAGTAAATCAGACTTACCAGGCTCTTCGAAATCAATCCAATTGGATCTTTGCCGTGCTGTCGCCTTATCGAATTCCAGAGCGGGTACTAGAAAGGATATTTAAGGGGATTATTCGACTCACCTATGAAAATATTGGTTACTCACCTGAAAAGAATTGGAGCGAATGGGAGGATCTCGGGGGTTACTTAACATCAGGACCTTCTGTTGCGGTGCCTGGAAGAAACCAATTAGATGTCTATGTACGTGGAAGAAATCGGGTCCTCTATCACCGGATGTGGGATGGATCAAGATGGACAGATTGGGAGAATCTCGGTGGGGCTCTTACATCATCACCTGCCGCTATATCATGGGGGCCAGGAAGAGTAGACGTTTTTGCGCGTGGGGATAATAATCATTTAATTCATAAATATTGGAACGGTTCCTCATGGAGTGATTGGGAGGATTTAGGCGGAGTGCTCTCGTCATCACCAGCAGTTGCATCATGGGGAGAAAATCGTCTAGATGTATTTGGAAGGGGTACGGATCGCAATCTTTATCATAAATATTGGGATGGAGAGGAATGGAGTGATTGGGAGAACTTAGGCGGTGTACTTACGTCAGCACCTGGCGCCGTTTCATGGGGACCCAATCGAATTGATGTCTTTGCAAGGGGAGAAAATCGAGCGCTTTATCACAAGTATTGGAATGGAGCGAATTGGAGTAATTGGGAGGACCTTGGTGGCCAATTAACCTCAAGTCCAGCTGCATCTTCAAGAGAACCTAATCATCTAGATGTATTCGTAAAAGGCACAGATAATCATCAATATCTGAAAAATTGGGATGGCACAGGGTGGAATGAGTGGGAGGATCTTGGCGGAACATTAACTTCAGAACCATCTTCAGCCTCATGGAATCGCCACCGAATTGATGTCTTTGCGAAAGGAGAAAACAATCAATTAATCCATAAATGGAGAGCATGATTTTACGTAGGCTTAAAAACGGGCGCAAATACGCCAAGGTGCATTTGATTTTAGACGTGTATTAAGGAGTTGTGTAAATGCCTAGATATGTGTGGGGAGTGGATTCGGCGGCTACAGTCGATGAAGAATTATATACATGTGTGAAAAGCAAATTTGGAAATCCGAAATTTTGGGGCAGATATTTAAGTGATGTGCCAAATGTTTCACATGGCTTAACAAGACAGGAAATTTTATTTATACGAAATCGGGGAATTAAGGTTTTGCCTATCTATAATGTTTTTTCTGATGCAACTAGCTTTGAGAAAGGGCAACTTGCCGCAAGAAATGCCGTGTTTAATGCAAGACGTCTCAGCATCCCAAATGAGGTAGCCATATTTGCGAATATCGAGCGCTTTTTTGCTGTAGATGAAGCCTGGATTCGTGGGTGGGTTGAGTCCATTAATCCAACAGGCTATCGTCCAGGTATTTACCATGATCCAATGGAAGGTGATTTTTCGAATGCATATTGTGAGGCTGTTCGAAAAAATAATCAGATAGCCATCCAAACAATATTATGGAGTGCTGAACCTGAACCTGGGGTGTCGAAGGAACGGAATGCGCCCATCTTTCGACCACAATCACCAAAATGCAAGGCAAATGTGTGGGTATGGCAATACGGAAGAGATTCGAAAGATTGCCCAATTGATACGAATTTAGCCGATCAACGAGCCTTAAATTACCTTTATTAAAAAACCAGGTACATACCTGGTTTTTTAATTTTTCCATTTCTAGCTCAAGAAGCCATCCGTCTTTCTAATCATCGATAACTTTCTCCTAGTTTTTTGAATACGGGTTTTTGGTAGGTTCGTTTGTTTTGTCGCCCTGTATTCTCTGTTTTTTCTTCAAGTCCAACGTATTGCTGCAGTAGGTTTTTAGCTAGAGAAAGTGATAGATAGGTTTTTGGATTGCGATATGTTTGATTCAATTGTCCAAGATGTGGTAGGCGAGAGAAGTCTTCTTTTGTAGGAGGCATGTGAAAATAATAATCTCCGGCAGAAATTAAGACATCGGATTGCTGTTGACTGTTTTTCGGGTTTCTGGAAAAATGAAGTCCTTCTTTTTTGGCTTTTCCTTCTGATATAAGCTTTTCTAATGCTTTTCGTTTAAGTAAATATAAAAATTTTGGGTTTGGCGCCGTTTTAGCGTGTCGGTTCACAACAAAGATGGCACGAGCAAGGTTGTCCACATTTGGTTCAAGCGGGGCTTGATTTACCTGTTTTTTCATACTTTCTCTCCTTTCTATCTTTTATTATACTGTTAGTAGTGAATTTTGACAAATTCATCTAGCATGTATCGGATTCATAGAATTTAACAAATTGATATATCAAAATAACTCTTGAAAAAATAAAGGTTTTTTGTCAATATATGCAGAAGATATAACTATTACATGTAAATAGGGAATGGTATCATGAACAGAATGAACAATGTCATCCTAAAGGATGATCAATTTAGCCGTTTTGATGATAGAATCGAAGCGATCATCTTTGAAATAATCCTAAAACACATCAAGGATTTAATATATGTTATGAAAGTAGAAGATAACGGCAGCTTTTCCTATGTTTTCTTAAACGAAGAGGCTAAGGGGCATGCGAAATTGACCAGTACCAGTCTTGGGAAAACACTTCACGAAGTGTTGCCTAATGAAACGGCGACCCATCTGCACGAGCAATACAAATCGGTTCTTGAGAAAAAAGAACCAATCTCGTTTCAGGATGTTGTTATTTTAGCTAATCATAGAGTCGTTCACGGAGAATCTATTTTAACTCCGATATTTGATGATATGGGTAATATAACATTTATCGTTAGTGTTACGCGTGATATTTCTGCGAGAGTGGCTGATAAAGAAATGATCACCTACATGGCTTATCATGATCAACTTACCGGGTTACCAAATCGCAGTTCGTTAAAGAAGGACTTGGACAACGCAGTAGAGGAAGCGGAAAAGAATAACCAAACTCTAGCATTGATGTTTATTGATCTTGACCGATTTAAATTTTTCAATGATTCTATGGGGCATGTTGCTGGGGATCATCTTTTAAAAGAAGTTGGAAAAAGATTAGCATCCATTAGTCAAAAGGGTTATAAAGTATTCCGCCAAGGTGGGGACGAATTTATTGTAATCCTACCAAACACATCAAGAGAACTTTCACAAACTTTCGCGCAAAATGTGAACCAAGCTTTTGAAAAACCTTTCCTATTAGAAGAAAAGGAGTTTTTTATTTCGGCTAGTATCGGGATTAGTACCTATCCAACAGATGGAAGAGATGGCGATACATTAATAAAAAATGCTGATACAGCCTTGTATCGTGCAAAGGAATTAGGTAGGTCGCTTTATCAGTTTTATAGTACGGATTTACAAAAACAAACTTCACACATGATGATTCTAGAGACAGGTCTTAGAAAAGCAATCGAGAAAAATGAACTCGAGATCTATTACCAACCACAGTTGGATCTAAGTACAAATAAAGTTACGAGCTTCGAGGCACTCCTAAGGTGGAAGCATCCGGTGCTTGGGTTCGTGTCACCAGCCGAATTTATTCCAATTGCAGAGGATTCCGGTCTTATTTTATCGATTGGAAAATGGATTATTCAGACGGTATGCCGAAAACTAAAGCAATGGAAAGAGAACGGATACGGAACTATTTCAGTTTCGATCAATCTGTCGCCAAAGCAATTCCAGCAACCAGAATTAGTGAAAATGATTCAACAAAATATCGAGCAAAATCAAATATATCCAGGAAGTCTTGAATTTGAACTTACAGAAGGGGCAATGCAGGATCCGAAGAGAACCTTGCAAACTCTCGCAAAATTAAAGGAGATTGGCGTACGTATTTCTGTTGATGACTTTGGAACAGGATACTCTTCCTTGAGTTATATTAAAAAACTTCCGATTGATACACTTAAAATTGACCAGTCCTTTGTTAAGGATGTCCTTCACGATGAAAAGGATGCTGCCATTACAACAACGATCATACACTTGGCACAAAGCCTTGGTCTTTCAGTTATTGCAGAGGGTGTAGAGGAAGAACAACAGGTAGAATTTTTCAAAATTATGGGTTGTCACAAGGTGCAAGGCTATTTCTTTAGTAAGCCAATACCAGAAAATGAAATGATTGAACATTATTTAAAAAATATGTAACAGTAAAAGAGGATGTCAATGCGACATCCTCTTTTTGTTAGGTAGAAACTAATGTGAAAATAGAGATTTCAGGTTTTGCTAAAAACCGTAGTGGCAGTCTCGTTGTTCCAAGTCCGCGATTGACATATAGGAACATCTCAGAAGGCCCAATGAGATGATCTCCCTCATAGTAAATGCTACCAAGCGGTGGGGTAATTAGTGGTCCGAAGAAAGGAAGTTGTATTTGGCCGCCGTGACTGTGACCTGATAATTGCATATGGGCTCCCACTTCTTCCGCGCGTTCGGCAATATCTGGCTCATGGGCAAGCAGAATGGTAAAACTAGAGGGATCGACGTCTTTAAAGGCCTGTTCGAAATTAGGGCGACCAAGCATTACATCGTCAAGTCCCACAATTGAAATCTTAGAATCCTCTATGTGAATTTCCTCCGAGGTATTCATTAATAGGGTAAAACCAGTTTGATTCATCAATTTTTTATATATTTCCGACCCATAGCCTCCATGGTCATGGTTTCCATAGATTGCAAATTTTCCAAGTGGTGCTTCTAATTGTTCTAATATCGGAATAAGGTGATTGGTAGCAGCGTATTTATTAGGCTCATCCATTAAATCACCAGTAAAAAACAATAGGTCAGGTTTAAAATCATTTATTTTATCGACAATTTTCTTCAGTTGTTCCAATGTAAAATGATGTCCAACATGTGTATCACTAAATTGGACAATCTTCACATTGTGAAATTGCTTCGGAATGGCAGGATGCTTTATTAAATGGCTCGAAACTTCTAGCTGTTTCGGTTCAAAATAACGAGCATACCAATATCCGAAAGAAGATGCAATAATAACTGTTGAAGTAGTAGCAAAGGCTCGTTTCATAAATTGTCGTCTTGTAAGTTTTTTAGCCATCCTAACCGCCAACCTATCTTTAATCGTTCGAAGTCATAAGACTAGTGTAGCATATTCATATTCAAATAGATTTTAAATATGTATTACAGACATTAAATTTTTATTCAGTAGAAGTCTCTGACTTCTACTGAATAAATTTAAAGCCTCCGGCGGTTGCCACAGATTTTCAGAGGGAATTTTCCAGTGTTAACTGGCACTAAGCCCTCGTAAAGAGCAATTGCCAGTAAAAGCCTGATAAAGGTGAACGAAGACTAAGAACGCCACGGCCTGATGTCTTCGTCTTTGTGACCCACATCGTGTGGGCCTAAAAATTCTGGGCGCAAATACGCCTTGGCGTATTTGATTATGATATAATAAAAAATGAATAGTCATTCATTTTAAAGGGGGCGTTAGGATGAAGGGGAAAGTTGCAATTGTTACAGGGGCATCAAGTGGTATGGGGAAGTATATGGCAAAGAGGTTTGCAGACGCTGGAGCGTTTGTTGTCATCACTGGCCGGACAGTTGAAAAATTGGAAGAGACGAAAAAGGAAATTGAGACCTTTCCAGATCAGATTCTTATTGTTCAAATGGATGTAAGGGAACCTGAGCATGCACAACATATGGTTAATATGGCCGATGAAGCACTTGGTCGAATTGATTATCTTGTTAACAATGCTGCAGGGAACTTTATTTGTCCAGCCGAAAAATTATCAGTAAATGGTTGGAATGCCGTCATCAACATTGTTTTAAATGGTACATTTTATTGTAGTTCCGCAGTAGGTAAATACTGGATTGAAAAGAAAATCAAAGGCAGTATGATTAATATGGTCGCTACATACGCTTGGGGTGCTGGTGCTGGGGTCATTCATTCAGCCGCAGCAAAAGCGGGTGTTTTATCTATGACGCGTACGCTTGCGGTTGAATGGGGAAGTAAATATGGAATTCGCGTCAATGCGATTGCGCCTGGACCAATTGAACGTACAGGTGGAGCGGAAAAGCTTTGGGAATCCGAAGAAGCGGCAAGTCGGACTCTTGGAAGTGTGCCATTGGGACGTTTAGGAAAACCTGAAGAAATCGCGGAACTCGCCTATTTTCTATTATCCGATCATGCAGCATACGTGAATGGGGAATGTATTACAATGGATGGCGGTCAATGGCTTAATCAGCACCCATTTTAACTTTATTCAGCAGATGTCCCCTACTTCTTTAAGTGGGGGATGAATGCAATTAGAGTAACCAATTCAGCGGGGGTTCTAACCCCGGCTGAAATTATGGAACTCAGACTAATAACGCCACTTTCTGTGGCAACGTCTGAGTGACCCACATCGTGTGGGCCTAAAGCCTCAGACGGATGCCACAGATTTTCAAAGGTAATTTTTCGATCAAGCTCGAAAAAATCTGGGCGCAAATACGCCAAGGAGCATTTGATAAGATTACAACTCAAAGGAAGATCACTGAATGTGGTCTTTCTTTTATTATGGTTATTTTTTGGCAAAATTCTTTCTTTTTCTCACTGGATTATTGAATTAATTGTTTGTACTCCGTTTATTATGTCAAAATCTGCAACTATTTAACGAACGATTGATACCCATATAAATCCTAGAACTTGTTAAAATGATGATAACTTGTACAATGCTAGACTAGCAAGGGAAGGATGATATTTTGAACAAGCGAATTGTACTATTACTCATTGTCATTTGTTTAATCGGACTCGTTTCTGTTCCAACGGCTACAGCATCATCTAATCAACCACTTAAAAGGGATCAGGTATTTTCACTGCTACAAGAAGCCTTTCAGGCACAAACTTCACTAACATCAGAATTCCGTACTTATGATAAGGTTCAGCAAATCCTCGCCCCGTATTTTCATGGTGACTATGCTGCCACTTTTTTAGAGGAAAATTTAATGAGTGAAGAAGAAGGCTATATTGTATATGGATCTGATTTTGCCCTATACTTTATTCCGTTTTACTCCTATACAGATGAAACGAAGATTTTATTTGATCAGGAAGAAAATAAAATTTTTGTCTATGAATTATTTAAAACTCCCGAGGAAGGGCCAGTTTCTTATAAAGATCACTATGAGGTCATCACCCTTCAGCAAATACATTCAAATTGGCTGATCACTGATTTAGCCATGGAAGAAGAGGCCCCAACTGTAAAAGAGGCTACCGGGCAAAAGGAAGCGGCTAAAAAGGACACTGCATTCTTAACATGGAACCCATTTAAAACGACAATATATTCCTTATTAGAAATGGAGAATCGCACCCCTTTACAAGCGGGCTGCTTCAACGAACTCTTCTAATACGGAAAAATAGAAATCCCAATGGGATTTCTATTTTATTTTAAGCATGAAATCAACAATACCCATTGCACATATATCGAGGTCAAGTCCCATTATTTCATAGACGTCATGATTCCTTGGTACTTGGCGTTCATCAAGGTAGGAAGTAACTTCTTTTAAAATTAAATCCTTGATCATCTCTTTATGTTCACTTGGGCTTGCTAAAGGAAGTTCTGCAAACGATTGTTTCCCCGCATCCACAAAGATCGGCAACCAAAAAGACATCTGTCTATATACCTCATTCACATTTGTAGTCATTCCATAATGTCCGAAATAAATAGTAGATACTTGTAAAGCTTTAATCATTTCAGCAGAATTTAGCATAGCATCAGGCAAAAATTGGTTGGGTGAGGTTGAAGGCAAAAAGAGATCAATTTCATCTTTTACAAGTTCATGATAATAAATACCAATGGTGTCACCAGTAAAGATTCCGTTACTTACAGGATCGTAAATACTGAAATGATGATTAGCGTGCCCTGGTGAATCATAAAAAACAAGTGTACAATTTGTCCCAATCGTTAGCTCTGCCTGATCTTCTTTCACAATTAGTTTTTCCTCAGGGATTGGTAAAATTGGTTCAAATAAAGAATCAAAGGACTGACCGTAGACCGCTTTTGCACCTGCCATTAAACGGCTTGGATCTGCTAAATGCCTAGCTCCTTTTGGATGAACAACCACCTTTGCATTTGGACAGTACTGTAACAGGAGTCCTGCACCCCCAGCATGGTCTAAATGAATATGGGTTACAATGATATACTCGACATCACTTGGATGAATTTCAAGATCTTTTAATCCTTCTAAAATGTATGGGATTGAGGGACTTGCACTTGTTTCAACAATCGTAATTTTTTCCTCTTTTATTATGTAAGAACCAGTTCGTGCGTTCCTTCCCAAATCATGTGCATCAATTAGAAATATTCGCTCATTTAGTTGTGTAAGATTTGACATGTTTTCCTCCCAATTTTTTATTGTTTCATGGCTAATTTTATTGTATTGTTACATAGTAGTTATGTAAAGGTATTGAATACAATATTCTGATAATATTACTCCGTTCGAAAAATGTGGATAGAAGAATGGATATTGCTCAATCCTAAAAGAAGGTCATGTACATGAAAGGAGAGGCACTTATGTCACAGTTACAAGGAATTATATCTCGCCTTATAAGCCTTCAGGAAAATGCAAATGGTGGGGAACCCCCTCAACGTTTTTTTGAAGTAAATGGTGAAAGAAAGTGCAGTGTAAAATATTTTAACAAAACAAGTACTTTTGAACTTGAAGTGTACCTGCAAGGGGAAAAGCCTAAAACATATCAATTCGATAATATTGATATGATTGCAATTGAAATTTTTGATTTAATTAACTAACCATTTTGTGAAGGTTCGGCGCATTGCCGGGCCTTTTCTCCCTCATAAAGTCCTTCTAAGTAAACTCCATTAAATAATACAAGTTATCCACATAAAATTATGGTAAGATAAAAGAGGAGTAATAAAATAGCAAACTGGTAATATATGAAAATAATTACGATGTGAGGTTGTGAGGCTTACATGTTCGGTCTTCAAAGTGAAAATTTATTTGAAACAACAATCAAAGAAATGCTTATTCCTGCAGATAAAGTTGCCCATGTTCAAATTGGAAATAGCCTAGAACACGCACTTTTAGTCCTTACGAAAACCGGTTATACCGCCGTTCCGGTATTAGACCCAAAGTATAAGCTGCACGGATTAATTAGCTCAACCCATATCCTAGATTCGATCCTTGGATTAGAAAGAATTGAATTTGATCGTCTAGAGAAAATGAAGGTTGAAGAAGTTATGAACAGGGAGATTCCGAGATTGAACTTTAATGACAATGTTTTTAAAGGCCTTCAGTTAGTCATTGATAACCCATTTGTTTGTGTAGAAAATGATGAATTAGTATTTGAGGGTATTTTTACACGTCGTGCAATCTTAAAACAATTAAATAAGCAACTTAAAATTAAATAAATTTTTAAACTCCTCCATGTCAATTTGGAGGTTTTTTTCTGTTAATCATGGAATGTAGTATCATATAAATTATACTATAAGTAAAACTTATGCGTAGGTCAGGGAGGAACAAGTGTGCAATTTTCCGAATTTCAATTATTAGTTGTGCTTGCATCTGAATTAAATATGCGAAAAGCCTCAGAACGCTTATTCGTGACACAGCCAGCGTTATCTCAACGTCTTCAAACGATTGAAAAGGCGTGGAATACAAAAATTTTTATACGATCCCAAAAAGGGTTAACACCAACACCAGCCGGAGAAAAGATTATTGATTTTGCAAAAGAGGTTGTAGAAAAAGAGGAAAAAATCAGGGAGCAGCTGCAAGGGCTAAATCAAGAAGTGCACGGGACACTTAAAATTGCCTGTGCATCGATTATCGGTCAAAATTGGCTTCCGAAGGTTCTTAAAAAATATGTGAATAAATACCCGCATGCAAAAATTTCATTAATTACCGGCTGGAGTAGTGAAATATTGAAAAATCTCTATGATGACACTGTACATATTGGAATCATTCGCGGTAAACCCGATTGGAAGGGGGCGAAACACCATTTATTAACTGATACGATGTATATGGTTGATAAAGAAATCCAAAAAATTGAACAAGTGTGGGAAACCGATCGTCCGTTTATTCAATTTAAAAGTGACTCAACGTATTATCAAGAAATCCAAGAATGGTGGCATCGTACCTTTCAGTCAACACCACGCCGAACAATCGTAGTTGACCAAATTGAAACATGCAAACAAATGACCTTAAATGGAATTGGATATGCAATATTGCCATCTGTTACTTTAAATAATGAAGAAATGAAGAATATCTATAAAATCCCGTTAAAAAATGAAAACAATGAACCGATGAAACGTGATACATGGCTTGTTGGCTATGATTATGCATTTGAACTTAAGCAAGTTCAAGCGTTTGTCGAAATGATCAAAGAGAATATAGATACTTTATAACATTGTTTTTCTACGTCTAGTTCCAGCGCGTAGCCCCTCGAGGTCACAAGACTTGCACAGGAT
The DNA here is from genome assembly GCF_036965165.1 of Bacillus sp. JJ1521. Classification (NCBI taxonomy): domain Bacteria; kingdom Bacillati; phylum Bacillota; class Bacilli; order Caryophanales; family Bacillaceae; genus Bacillus; species Bacillus sp. JJ1521. The sequence continues at coordinate 13,677 of NZ_JBALOX010000002.1, forward strand.
GTGCTGACGTCTACGTTTGCCACAGGACGTGGCAGGTTTTAGTAGGCGTTTCAACTTCAAGGCGCTTGCACATTTGTTCATATATGTAGAATAATCAAAGTCTGATTGTGACAAATTACATATATGAGGAGGTGGATGATTAATGGCGAAAATTGGAGTTGAAGGTTCTTTAACAAATGTTCAGCAGGCTCTTCAAGAAAAAGGCTATGAAGTTGTTCCGCTAAAACAAGAAAGTGATGCACAAAACTGTGACGCTTGCGTTGTTACAGGTCTAGATACGAATGTGATGGGTATGGCTGATACTGTCATGAAAGGACCTGTTATTGAAGCAAATGGACTGTCTGCTGACGAGGTTTGTCAGGAACTAGAAAGTCGTTTAGGACAAGCGTAAATGTAGATAGACAAAGAAACGAGACTAGGTAAACCACCTAGTCTTTTTGAGTTGTATTCTTTTAATCTTTTATAGAAAAAATTTAACATTTTCAGAAAATGCACTAGTAATTTATTTCGAAAACCGATATATTAAATGTTACGTTAACGTTTTTTGGAAACACCAAGGGGGGAGTTTTATGGAGACCTTTAAGAAATTAAAGGAATTTTATTGGCCATATCGAAAGTATTTTTTCTGGTCATTATTTGCAATGATTTTTGTGACAGGTATTACAGTTGTTTACCCGGTTGTCCTTCAGTTAACAATTGATGAAGTTTTCTGGGCGGGGAATTATCAGCTTGTACCATATCTAGCCATTGGTTTCGTTGCAATCATGATTATAAAGGGAGTAGCTACATATTTTAACCAATATCTTGGGGACTTATTTGGAATAACAACAGTATATAAAGTAAGAAATGCATTATATGAAAAGCTTCAGCGATTATCATTTAGCTACTATGATAATGCGAAAACAGGGGATCTCATGTCACGTTTAACTGCTGATGTTGAGGGTTTTAGATTCTTCCTTTCTTTTGGATTTGCTGAATTACTTCGTTTTACCCTTTTAATTATTTTCAGTTTAATGGTTATGTTTTCTTACTCAGTTCCATTAACTTTAGTGACTATTATGGCCTTGCCGTTTTTAGCAATTGTTGTGTATCGCTTTGACAAACGGGTCCACCCAGCCTTTCGTAAGGTGCGAAAAACCTTTGGTCGCTTGAATACAAATGTACAAGAAAATATTAGTGGAATAAATACAGTTAAATCACTTTCACGTGAAGAATTTCAAATCAATAAGTTTAATCTTTCTAATGAAGGTTATCGTGATGTAACGCTAGCGACTTCTGGTATTTGGGCAAAATTTTTCCCGTTAATGGAGTTTATCGGAAATGTCTGTGTTGTTGCACTTCTATCATATGGAGGATATTTAGTTATTGATGGTGCAGTTTCACATGGTGAACTTGTCGCCTTTTTTAGTTTAGTATGGTACTTACTTAATCCAATCATGAACCTAGGATTTATTATTAATATGTTTTCGCAAGCAAAAGCTTCTGGAGAACGACTTTTAGAAATTCTTGAAGCAGATGAAAAAATTACTGACAGTCATGATGTTATCACGAAAGAAAGATTAAAAGGACATGTTGAATTTAAAGATGTCACCTTGAAATATACGGAGGAAGACGAGGCAGCGCTTGAATCGATTTCATTTACAGCTGAACCTGGCAAGGTGATTGGCTTAATTGGGGCTACTGGTTCAGGAAAAACAAGTATTACCCAACTGATGACGAGATTTTATGAGCCGGTAAAAGGGAATGTATTAATTGATGGCAGAGATGTTTCCGATTATTCTATTCAAACTTTAAGAGGTAATATCGGTTTTGTGATGCAAGAGTCGTTCTTGTTCTCTTCAACGATTCGCGCAAATATTGCGTACGGTCGACCTAATGCGTCTATGGAAGAAATTATCGATGCTGCAAAGCGCGCCCAAGCGCATGATTTCATCATGGAGCTTCCAAAGGGCTATGATACGATGCTTGGCGAACGCGGTATGGGATTATCAGGTGGCCAAAAGCAACGGATTGCAATTGCCAGATCGATTTGCATTGACCCAAGTATTTTAATATTAGATGATGCCACAAGTGCGGTCGATATGGAAACAGAATTTAGTATTCAACAGGATTTAAAGGAAGTTATGAAAGGTCGCACTACATTTATCATTGCCCACCGAATCTCTTCCTTGAAACATGCCGATGAAATTCTCGTTTTAGAAAATGGGGCAGTAGTGGAACGTGGAACCCACGAGGAATTATTGAAAAATGAAGGACCATATCAACGTATTTATGAAATTCAATATAAGGATCAAAAAATGGTCCTACAGTCACAAGTCGGATAGGTAGGTGAGATTAAGTGTCACAGGAAAAAAAACAAGATATAAAACATCGCTTCCATTATTCAACTGATCAAGCAATCGAAAAACCGTTTAACTGGAAGCAAATGTTCAGATTACTAGCATATATGAAACCATATTCTAAGAATCTATTACCACTTGCGATTATTATGGTGTTATTGACAACTGCGGTTCGGTTAATCGCACCTATTTTAATCGGTAAATACACGATTGACCATGCGATTGCGAATAAAGATACGAATTTATTAATTATTTTAGTTGTGACGATTGCTGGGTTATATGCAATTAATTATGTTGCAAATATTTTTAGAATCAAAT
>NZ_JBALOX010000003.1:0-12091 GCF_036965165.1 Bacillus sp. JJ1521
AAAGTTAGATTTACTACTCTAACTTTTGGGGGTCGGTACCAGGAGCGGCTATTTTTATTATTTTAGATTCTCTAAGTAATGGAGCGCATCTTCAAATGTATCGACAGGTACGATTTTCATATCACTCTTGATATCCTTTGCTGTTGCTAGAGCTTGACGGTAATCAGAGTCTTCTGCACCATTTTCATTTGGCGCAAAGAAAATATCTACATCTGAATTATTTGCAGCGACGATTTTTTGACCAATCCCACCGATTGGACCAACCTCTCCATCGATATTAATCGTTCCTGTACCAGCAATACGCAATCCATGAGTTAAGTCTGTTTCGGTTAACTGATTATAGATTTCAAGTGTGAACATGAGTCCTGCAGAAGGTCCTCCGATTTTTTTTGTATCAATTTCAATTTTCGGTTCAGTTACCACTTCAATATCTGTTATTAATTCAATTCCAATTCCAATTTTGTCTGGATTTTTTGGAAATGGAGCAAGTGGAACAGAAACTGTTTTCTCTTCACCATTTCGTTCAACTGAAATCTTGATGACATCATTTTCTTTTTTCTCTGCAACATACTTCATAAATTCTGTATGTTCTTCGATTTGTTTTCCATCAACTTCAAAAATTCGATCACCTGCTTTAAGCTCTTTTTCTGCAGGCATTCCTTTAACGATACCCATTATGTAAATACCATGATTTTTGACCGTTACAGGCTTGTTCGCATGCTGATAAGCAACGGAAATTGCAGATTCCTGTGAATCCTCCATATAAAACAGCTGTCGATTCGTATATTCCTCATCACTTTCATTTTCTCTTCTTACTCGCTTAATCGGAAGAATTTCATGGTACTCCGCTACTTTCGCCCATGCATAGCTAAAGATATTGGCCTGCCCCATGCGAATGGTCGTTAACATGAATTCTCCTTCTTCTTTATAGCCGTTCTCCACCTCGATAATTGGAGCAAGCTCTGTCGCCATTCCTGGCTTTGTCACGTAATAGGGGAGCTGGATAAAGGTGCCTAGAATGGCTAGCACCACTCCAACTGCAAGAGCTTTTAAATAGGCCTTATTTCTCTTTTTCTTCATTCAATAAAGACTCCTTCCACTTTGCGATTGCTTCTTGGATTGCGGGAAGTTGTTTTCTTGTTTCTTCTTCCCCGATTCGGATCATGTCCTCAATATTTGTGAAAGCACGTGAACTATAATGTCCTACATGTGGTCGGATCATAATATCAGATGAAAATTCTCCATACTTTACAAGTTCTTTTTGCATAATATCAATGCTCTGTAAAATCACATCAAATATTGAAGTAACCTCTTCATTTATTTTAACATGTGAAACGTCAACCGCAATAACTATATCAGCCCCCATTTCCTTTGCAACAGAAACAGGTACCCGATCAATTACCCCACCGTCCACAAGAATCCGTCCATCTATTTTTTCTGGAACAAAAATTCCAGGGATGGCAATACTTGCTCGGACCGCATCAGCGACTGGACCATTTCGAAACACAACTTTTTCACCTGTTAATATATCGGTTGCTACAATTCCAATCGGAATATCTAGTTGCTCAATATTTTTACCATGTGTAAAGACCCGGATTAATTCCTTCACTCTTTTCCCAGCAATAAAGCCCATTTTCGGCACAGTAAAATCCAAATAATACTTTCGCTTAAAAGCAAGAGCAAGCTTATACATTCGATCGATATCTAGACCTGCCCCATAAAAGCCTGCGACCAATGAACCCATGCTTGTTCCTGCAATCAGATTGATCGGAATATTTTTTTCTAACAGTACCTTAATAACTCCCAAATGGGCAAATCCTCTTGCTCCTCCAGATCCAAGTGCTAATCCAATTATAGGTTCGTTTATCGGAATCATCCCCTAACTATATGCCTTATGAGGTCAATTTCACCTGCATTTTTATAACATTATATGAAAAAAGAATCGAAAACTTGTACATTCTTTTGGTCTAAACTTGTCACCCATCTACGTATATTTAAATAGATGACCAAACCCATCTATATGATTGATATATATTCTTTTTATTTTTCCATAAGACCGTTCGTACAAATGAGAGAAAATTGCGAAAATTACGGACTCTCTTATTCTATCACTCATACGATCACGCTGTATAGAAAAAGACTTCTGTAGGAGGAGTACCATTGATACGTTCTAGATTCAAAACAGTAACAATTGCAGCAGGAATTTCATTGTTAACGATTGCACTTATTTATTTTCCAAAGGAATCTTTGGATGCCTCAAGGGTTGGTTTGGAAATGTGGTGGAAGATTGTATTTCCTTCGTTACTTCCTTTCTTAATCTTATCAGAATTATTAATTGGTTTTGGCATTGTTAAATTTATCGGTGTCTTATTTGAACCATTAATGAGACCTCTGTTTCGAGTACCAGGTGTGGGTGGTTTCGCATGGGCTATGGGGATGGCTTCAGGGTTTCCGGCAGGTGCAAAATTGGCTGCACGGCTTAGACAGGAGAAACAGATTACAAGAGTTGAAGCAGAACGACTCGTTTCCTTCGCAAATGCTTCAAATCCCCTTTTTATATTTGCCGCAATTTCAGTTGGCTTCTTTGAAAATCCCGGGTTAGGGATCTTACTTGCAGTTAGCCATTATGTCGGGAATTTTTTTGTAGGTTTAATTATGAGATTCCATGGTAAAAAGGGGGATGAGCATACCCCTAAGGATGAAGATAAAAAAAGTATTATTGTAAAAGCCTTACAGGAACTACACCGTACAAGGCTAAAGGAAAAAAGACCTTTTGGGCAATTATTAGGCGACGCAGTTACAACCTCTATTCATACCTTATTGATGATTGGTGGATTTATCATCCTATTTTCTGTTTTTAATAAGCTACTTTCATTAATTAATGTAATTGCATTAGTAGGAACAGGATTATCCATATTATTAAAACTATTTCAATTGCCTGCCGAACTCAGCATTCCACTTATTTCTGGGATATTTGAAATAACAACTGGTTCAATGATGACAAGTGAATTAGAACATATTGAACTACTTCCAAAGGTGATTGCTGTCAGCTTTATCCTAGGATTTTGTGGATTATCTGTACAAGCACAGGTAGCGAGCATTTTAGCGGAAACGGATGTAAGGTTTAAACCTTTTTTTCTTGCACGAATTATGCACGGTCTTCTTGCTGGCTTCATTACATTTTTCTTATGGAAGCCACTTTACGTGAAAAATGCTGGATCACAGGAAACTTTCGGTGTTTTCTCTCCATTTATTCCGGAGCAGACTTCCGTTTGGATCGAAACCTTATGGAACGGGTTATTAACTTATGGACCTCTATTTACGATTTTTTCATTATTATGTTATATTATCGTTTATTCTGGAAAAATGAAAAGCCCTCGCATTTAATTTGCTGGGCTTTTAAATTTCTCCTTAAGCGCTAATTCAACTGCCTTTGGTACAAGCTCGGAAATTCCTCCATGATATTTGGCAGCTTCTTTCACAATGCTTGAACTTAAAAAGGAATATTGGTTATTCGTCATCATAAAAAAAGTTTCAATTTCTTCATTTAAAATACGATTCATTGAAGTAATTTGCATTTCGTACTCAAAATCTGAAACAGCACGTAATCCGCGTAAAATTGCATTCGCATTTTTCTGGCTTGCATAATCCATTAATAAACCTTGAAAGGATTCAACTTCAATATTATGTAAATCCATAGTACTTTCCTGTAATAGCTGAATTCTTTCTTCAACTGTGAACAGAGGCTGTTTTGAAGAATTATTTAATACACAAACAAAAATTTTATCAAACACCTTTGCCCCCCGTTTGATAATATCTAGGTGCCCGTTTGTGACTGGGTCAAAACTTCCTGGGCAGACGGCAATTCTTGTCATACCGATTCTCCTTTCCATCACTCTTCATGTCTAAATATTGAAATCCCAATGATTCCGTAAATTTCATGACGAACTAAACGAAGGTTCCCGATTGATTTTTCTAACACTACTTCTGACCCATGTTCTGCAACAATATAACCGTTTTTCGTTAACAACTGATGTTTGCTGATTTCTTCGAATAACTCTATTAATTTTTGTTGTTTATATGGCGGATCTAAAAGGATGAGATCGAATTGAATATCCCGTTTTACAATGGCCTTTAACGCACGAAATGCTTCGTTTCGATATACTTCCGCATGTTCGACAAATTGACAGGTTTCCAAATTTCCTTTAATCGTTTGAATGGCTTTTTGGTCACGGTCAACAAAGATAACCTTATCAATGCCTCGGCTTAACGCCTCAATTCCAAGTCCACCGCTTCCACCAAATAAATCAAGTCCATTCCCACCATCAAAATATGGACCAATCATGTTAAAGATAGACTCCTTCACCTTGTCTGTTGTTGGTCTAGTGGACACTCCGGGTACTGCTTTCAAGTGGAGACCTTTCTTCGATCCAGATACAACTCTCACTGCTATCACCGCTATCTATATCAAATGCGCCTTGGCGTATATGCGCCCAGATTTTTTCCTTTAAAAATCTGTGGCATCCGCCGAAGGCATTACCTATTTTCAGCAGAAGTCGTCTGCTGAATATAGGTAAATTAATAAGATTATCCTATCATAAACGGAAACGTTTGTTAATTAATATAAAAAATCTAGCAATCCATTCTTAGAGAAAAATTTAACTTACATAATAAAAATACATGACATGATGTATACACAATTTTCAATTGGTCATAATTAGTAATAACAACATCATTCGAGGATGTTGTTGCCAACCGCGGAGAAGACTTACGTTTCCCCATAAGTTCTTCCTCCGGTTTCTCCTCTCCCTTTGCCTTCTTCCATGTGGACGGTAACGAAAACATGGAATGGAAGGACCCTGCAGGTAGACTTGCAGGGTTTTTTTGTTTTAGTTTGTTAATTCAAATCTTTTCATGATAAAGTATACATGGACAATATGAATTTATGAATTTGAGGGGAATTTAGAATGATACAACGTTTTATTGAACTAGGCGAAGGTTATTCAGATATTTATGAACTTCTTGAGCTTGCAAGAGGAAATAGACACAGAGTCTCAAGGCTTTTTGCATTTCTCACAACTATACAGGATAGAAAGGTTGCCTCTTTGGCTGTAGCCTTTCAGCCGACAAAGCCTGGGGATTTTCAAGCAATCTATATTTGTCGAGAAGGAATCCCTAATCCTGAAGTCAAACAAATTCAACGTTACACTCTTTTTGCCGAGGTGGCGAATGAGCTAGATTTACAAATCATCACTTTGGAAGTAAAGCCCTCTACAGTATTTCATGAAAAAGAACTCTATTACCAGCATTTAATCGGGATATTACGAATGAACCGATTTATCCCGTAGATGAAATAAAAAACTTACCAAAAGCAAAATTGCTTTTGGTAAGTTTTTTATAAGCCAATCTTATAATCGTATTCCTTTGCACGATCTGGTTTTTTGTTCTCAAATTCAATCTTCAAAAAAGGTTTATAGGACGGTTCAACCCTTTTCACATATGGTAGTGAATTTAGTTTTTCTACGATTGAATCGGTATTTTCCATATCGTTATAAAGGACCACGTATTTTAGACGTTTAGACACATAATGAATATTGCCAAATTTACGCAGCATTTTTGAATGCTTTAGCGAATGAAGCCAAACAATAATTCCTTGGCGTTGTCCAATCATAGTGTTTTCTCCTTATTTCAATTCAATAGGTTATTAAATAGTGTAGCATAACAAGTTAAAATTTTACAATACGAAATAAAGTAGAAAACTTACTTTTTTCAGAAAATAGGACGATTTGGTTACTTACAACCGCATGCTCCACCGCTTCCACAGCCACTGCCACAGCTCGAGATAGAATCAAAATATGGGTTACCTGTTGGCACCTTAATATTAGCTGAGACCGCACCACCTAATAACACGCTGACTTCATCTAGTACTTTTTGAAGATTATCTTCTGCCTTTTTAAATTCAGCAATCGTTTCGTGAAGATCAAGCGTTCTTTTTAACTCCCTTGTCTCTTTTGAAACAGTTCGAAAATCAGGATGATATTTCCCAAATCGTTGAACCTCATCATATTTTTCCTTCATAATTTGAAAATCAGCGATTAGCTTCTGAGCTTTTCTATCCTTTTGTAATGTATATAAACAGCTACGGTATTCCTCCGCTAGTTCTGAATGTAGAATCATCGATGATAGGCTTCGCGCCTCGTCAAGAATTTCAACTTTTTCGATTGTTGCTATCAAAATTAACACCTCCACATTCACTATACCATGAATTTTTACGAATCGCATCTACTGCGACAACTCACTTAATAAAAGTTAATGTATTTGGACCTGAATCGTATGTTCAAGAGGATATTTGGTTAAGTCATTATGAACAACTTGAATCTTCAATGAATGCTCTCCTCTGGATAGTCCTTTAATAATAAAGGCGGCTGTCGATATTTTTTCTGTTCTCTTCCCATCAATTATGACATTAAGATGACCCTCTCCATCCTTTTTCTGGCCACCGCTTTGCTTGAATATAAAATTCGGGATTATGCACTCCAAGTACACATCACTACCTCTAACATGATGTTCCACTTGGATATTACGATCTATTTCTAACTCATTCGTTTCGCTAAAATAAGCGGAGTTAATGAACCTCGCTGCAACGGGTTGTTCATTGATTTGAATGATTAGGAAGCATAGAAAAAAAAGAGGCAAAATATACTTGTACATCTTCTTCCAACTCCTTTTTCCTAGTTTTTCCTTTAGCTATCTAAATATCCTTGTGAATTCAAAGAAAGAGCCACTACAAATAGTGGCCCCTTAATCACTTTGTCGCATGCCTTGATACATTTGCAGCAAAAATGAGGCCATTTCCAAGGACTGGTTCATTTTTTGGACTTTATGTGGAATGGTTTGTTTAAAATAAGTCTTCGCTTCGATTTCCAAGCCCCGAAAATCCCGTGGATTCCGGGATAATTTTCGGTACCAAATCGGATTTTGACGGACAAAAGTACGTAGTTGTTTTTTTGATTTGAGGTATTCATATGTTTCTTGACGCACCCTGTACTACCTCCTCACCTAATCTTTGCGAAAGGCAAAAGGATGAGGACTCTTGTGGGTAGGTTGAAGCTGCTGTTGCTTTTCATCCCCACGGAACTGATGAATAACGGCCTGAATTGTTGAAATCGCTTCTCCTACATTTGTGATATGTTGCTGTATATTATTCATATCTGCATTTTTAAAGGATGAAAATATTTTTCCAATAAAATCAGTTTTGCCGCTTTTTTCTGTCTGGCTATCTTTATCTTTAAACTTTTTCCACTTCTCATCTTCCTCACCAAGAATATACCAATCTTCATATACTTCCTGCCAGTTAAGTTTTCCTTTCCTCACTTCCTGAACTAAGACAGGATGTTTTTTAACGAAGACCTTAAATTCTTGTACAGATGGATGTAGCTGACTTCCCATCTTTATCACCTCAATTTCATACAGTTGCCTACTATAGTTTATCTTTATTGAATTGAATGGTTCGCCCAAATTGCCAAAACGATATGGATATTGTTAAAATGGGAATAGTAAAAATATTATGGATTCGAGGTTGGGTTAATGGAAGATCGCATTCTACAAAAATTACAAACATTTTTCCTAGAGGCAAATGAAGAAGAAAGACAGGCAATGGAACATGTAATCGATGCCGTGATTCGGAAACATACAAAACAAAACGGCTCTTATATTGGCGGCTTATTGCAAACAAACCGACAAGTTATTGATAACGAATCCTATGAAATTACCATTCCTAATACGGAACTTATTCAAAACCCATTACAAATTGTCCATGGAGGGATTACTGCCACAATACTTGACTCCGCAATGGGGTCAGTTGTTCACCACGTCATCCCAAAAGATAAGGCAGCAGTAACAACAGAAATGAAAATAAATTATGTGTCACCAGGAATCGGAAAAGAATTACGCTGTGTCGCACAAATCATCCACAAAGGTACAAAAATTTGTGTAACTGAAGGTAAAGTATACCGTGATGATGGACAATTAATCGCACATGCAACCGGAAGTTTCTTTATCATTGACCGACCAAAAAAATAACGAGGATCTAAAAGAACAGTAAGCAAAACACAATGGCGTGAGAGCTTACTGTTCTTTAGTCCCTTACTTGAATAAAATTTTGTGTGTAGTATTTTTCATACACACCCACACCCAGGTAATTGTATTCTTCATTTAAAAGAGTTTCACGATGACCTTCACTATTTAGCCAGCCTTCAACAGCCGCGATTCCGTCCACATATTTTGCCGCAATATTTTCCCCGGCCAATTGATAACTTATATCCCCTTCTGCTAGTCTATCCGCAAGGCCCCCATTTATCGGGGAAGTATGGTCAAAATATTGATTCACTTGCATATCTTTACTATGTAAATAAGCAATTTCAGCTAATTGTTCGTCGTTCTTTAAGGGTTGTCTTCCATGTCTTATTCGAATGACATTCGTTAAATCAAGGATTTGGGCTTTGTTACCCTGTTCAATTTCTTTCCATTCTGCATGTGTTACCTCTTTTGCTGAAAGTAATTCCCCACGGTACACCAACTCATAAGGGCGAAGTTTTATTAAAGTTCTACCGTCTAAAATACGAACACTTGATATTTTATTTGTAAATGAGTCCACGTATAGTTGTATATAGACATTCCCCAATGCAAGTAAAGGTCTAGTTTTCATTTCCTCATCTGTTAATTCGAATCGAAAGGGATTCTTATCTACATTTAATAAAATTTTAGGCTTTATTAACCCTTTTGACACTAGTTCTGTTAAAGGTTGTCCAATTTCAAACGGTTCAATTGCAACATCATTGCCTGTTCCAAATACAGTAACAACTCTGCCATCTTCAATTCCAACTTGAACATAATTTTGTGGATTTTCATTATACACCCACCAATCATAATCATAGGAGGAGCGATCAATTCGATGGGGTTCTCCTAATTTTTCTTTAATATGGGTGCTTTCCATACCAATCAACGAAAGTAGACCATTATATTGGTGGATTTCTTTTTGAAAAGGGATATTTTGTTTCGTTATATTCGTATGATTTAATATGGTTGATGTAGATTCAACACCATTTACCAATCCTGTTCTCCCGTATTTAATAGAAATGTAATAAATGCTAGAACCCAATAGTAAAATGATAACTGCAATCTTAGCAAATTTCAGAAGAACCACTTCCTAACATTAAAGGTATTTCTACCATGTATATTAAAATTTTGCTAGAGTTATGCGTTATTGGAGGAAAAATAACCAGGCACCCATTGGGTGCCTGGTCTTAATGTAGTTGGTCTTGTTCGGAGATATCACTTAAGGCTTCTCCTGCATAGTTATCAGATGTTTTATTAATTGATAAATCACCAAGTGACAAAATTCCAACTAACTGGGTATTTTCGACAACTGGCAGCCGTCGAATTTGATGTTTCGCCATCAAACGGGAGGCTTCTTCAAGCGTAGTATCCGGTGTACATGTAATTAAGTCTTCACTCATTACATCTGTTACTTGATTAGAGCCAGATCTTTTAGCCGCATATCCTCGAACCACTAAATCACGATCAGTGATCATTCCAATTAATTTCTTATCCTCCAATATCGGAACTGCACCGATATTTAAATCCTTCATTTTTACAGCGACTTCATAAACATTATCAAGGGGCGTACAATATTCAATATCTGTACTCATTACATCACGAACAGTATCCATTGAATCCTCCACATATTTTTTAAATTTATTTTCCGATAAACATTTGAGTCCAGTAATGTCTCTTTGAACCACCTTCTGCATATCCAACACCGATATGCGTAACATCTGATTTGAGAATATTCGCACGATGTCCAGGGCTATTCATCCAGGCATTTATTACTTCTTGTGGTGTTCTTTGTCCAGCTGCAATATTTTCTGCAGCAGTACGATATGAAATACCAAAGTTTTTCATCATCGTAAATGGTGATCCATATGTCGGTGAAGTATGCTCAAAGTAGTTTCGATCTCTCATATCCACTGATTTGTAACGTGCTACCCGTGACAGCTCCCAATCAATCTTCAATGCTGGCAGACCATATTTTGCACGTTGTTGATTGGTTAATGAGATCACTTGATTCTCAATGCTTTTGACATTTTCCAAGATTGGAATCGTGACTTTTTGACCTGGATAAATGAGGTTCGGATTTCTAAACTGTGGGTTTGCTGAAATAATTTCTGACAAACCAACTTGATAACGTACAGCAATTTTCCATAGGGAATCTCCACGCTGTACAGTGTATGTAGTTGTACCTTGTCCATTCGCCATCATTGGACTACTTAAAACAAATAATAAACTTGTAATGACAAAAAGTATTTTCTTCAATCTTGTCCCTCCTTTCCAAGTTAGTTTGACCATTATCGCAGAAAATTCACATATAATATTTTTTATTTTTCGTGACATATTAATGTCAAACGTTGCAACTTGTATCTTTTCGTACTATTATTATACTGAGAACATATAAATCGTTAGTTGACGGTTTTTGGAGGGAATTTAAATGAGATTTGAAAATACGGGGATTGAGAACGTAACAATTGAATTACCAAGATTAACTGACATAATGAGATCAGAAGGGTTTATCCTCGCAGGTCAGTGGGATTATGAAAGAATTACATACGACCGTAAATTTGAAATTAAAGGCGATACTTTCTACCTTCGCGTTCAAGGTTTTGCGGTTGAAGGGGTTATCGAAGAAAATGCAAAAGATGCAGTCATTAAGCTACTTACTCCATTTGTAGGTAAGTACTACTACCCACATGGTGTAGAATATGGCGAAGATGAAAACTTCCCTAAATCACTAGTTGATCAATGCAATCGCATCCTTGCAAAAGTAAAAGAAGAAATTGATGCAGTTGTAAACGCTTAGGATTGCACACAAAAAGGAACAGCCAATGCTGTTCCTTTTTGTTATGTTGTCGCAAGTGCTTGCGAATTTGTTAGACCTTCTACTTTAATGGTTAAACTTGAAAGACTAATACCAGTCATGCTTTTTATCTCATGTAAAATGGCTTCTTGTAATAGTTCACAGGTGTTTTTAATTTCTAAACCGTACTCAATGGCAATCTTAACTTCAAGGGATATCCCTTCTTCTTCTTCGATAACGGTTATCCCATTTTTATGGAAATTCCGATTCAGAATTCCGGAAACGCCGTCCTTTAAACCAGAAACAATCGTTACCCCTTCCGTATCCTCAGCACAAATGGAAGCAATCATCGCCAACACATCATTCTTAATATATAGGGAACCATTTTCCAATGATTTTCGAACCACCCCAACCACACTCCTTCACAAATTCACAACCACTAAGGTTACTCCTACCATATGCATGATAGAATGAATTGGGCACTAGTCTAAATAAATCTTTTATTAAATCAAATTCGCCTTGGCGTATTTGCCGCCCGATTTTTAGGCCCGCAGGATGTGGGTCATGAAGACGTTGCCACAGGATGTGACGTCTTTAGTCTTCGATCTTACTGCCTCGAAAAATTCCCTTTAAAAAATCGTGGCATCCGCCGGAGGGTTTGACTTCTGCTGAATAAAGTTAGATGACCTTACGAAGCTCCCAAGTTAAAAATCTACCATCCTTCTTCGTGCATCTCATCCCTAGTTTTTCAAACAATTGGATTGATTGATAATTACTATCACTGCATTCCATTAACACCTTTTTTGCCTCAGCTTGAGTTATGAGCCAATCAATTAAAGCATCAACAGCTTCATAGGTTAATTTGGTCTTCTGATAATCGCGATTCATTGTATACGTCAACTGGACATTACCTTTCTTATCCGGTTTGCCATGAAGATAAATATCGCCAATGATCCGTTTATCAGCGTAATTAATGATCAGCCATAAACCCCATCCATAATGATTCTCATCCTTCTCAAGTTTTTCTATATAAAACGGAAGAGTACCTGTTATTAATGGTGATGGCCAGTTTTGTGGAATCGTTATAGGTGATCGTTTTTCAAGTTCTTTGCGATGAAAAACTAATGACTTGGCAATATCTAAAGAACATGGAACCAATAATAAGTTTTCTGTAAAGAT